>JAFGHO010000029.1 GCA_016930085.1 Spirochaetales bacterium | reverse complement strand
TATTTTTTTTGGTGCATGATTTTCTTGTTCTGAAGGGGGTGGGAATTCAGATTACCCTGACTGGGGAATATGATTACCCTGGACAGTTTTATTTTTTTTCAAAGGTTGTACCTCCTTCGTTCACTTATTGTTTCTTTACTATATTGTATGTTTTGTCCATGTACCCAGGCTATATTCATAATATTAATACTAATTTTATAAACTGTTAACATAGTATTTAAATATTCGTCTTAATATATGCTAAAGATAATCGTCATGGTATTGATATGAAGATCCGTAACGAATTTCATTGTCATAATTACACGATACCTCGTTCGAAGAGAGAATATTTAAACAATAAGCAACGATTCTATGTGAAGATTATCTTGAATACATTAGGTCTTTTGATCAGAAGCGTAGAAAATCGAACAGTGATCAAGAACATCAACGAACCGGTTATAGTTGCCTTGAACCATAACAATTACATCGAAACATTGATAATCGCGGCTCTGCTTGTGTTCCTGCGCAACAGTGCAAAAATACATTTTGTCGTCGACTGGATGTTTCAATATGTGCCTGTTGTCGGATGGCTTATAAGCCATATCGATCCGGTATACGCTTATTCCAAACCGGGAAAATATAAATTCATGGAAAAGAGAAAATGTGAAGAAAAGGGGATGGTGATTGAACGGTGCCTGTCTCTTCTTGCTCTCGGACACAGCATCGGTATTTTTCCTGAAGGAACCAGAAACGCCAATCCAAAGCGGTTGAAAAAGGCGAAAACCGGAATCGGCCATCTTGTCATGAAGTCGGGGGTCAGGGTGGTTCCGATAGGTCTCTGTTATTCGAACATCCGGCGTAAAAAAAGAATATCAAATATCGATAGAGTTAAAATTCGGATAGGAGATCCGATTGATTTCAGTGAAGAATTGGCGCTGAAGCATGCGGAGACGGAATGTCGTTTCCTGCGTGAAAACGAGAAAAACATCATAACGCGGTACCTGCGAAACAAAATAACGTATCGTATCATGAAAATGATTTCGGATTTGTCGGGGAAGGAATATCCCTATCGGGAAGAGGCGCCGCCGTCTTCATTACGGCGGATTATATAATATATAAATTAAGGAGGGCAATGATGAGCAAAAGAACAAAGAGAGTCATGGTGAAAAAATCGATAACTCGGAGGATATCGAGCGGGCAAAAAAAAATTATCGCCGCGGTCTAACTGAAAGAAAAGAAATGGATAGCCTCGATCGAGGAACATATCGGGGACGGCGAACTGGCCAGTAATCCGAAAGTCTCCTGGTTTATCGCAAGTGTCTATGATAATCCCGCCGGGCTTCTCCGGCTACTGTATGATCCGCCGCTCGAACTCCCGGACGAATACGAGGTATCGCTGAACGAAGGAGTAGACCTCAAGAAGCTGGAATCGATCGGGAAATTCGTGGAGATAGGCGGGTTCATGATACTGCCACGGTACCGGAAAGACATCAGGGTCGCGATGCAGCTTATGCGCGCCGGGGTTAGAGAGGTTGTCAGCAATAATTATACGCATTTTATTACCGACGTGTTTGAAGGAGAAAAACATTCCCCATTCCGGTTCCATACCAGATTACTGGGTTTCGAAGTAATCGGTAAACATGTTCACGGGGAACTCAATTGTTCCTGTAAACGCATCATCATGGTACTGGATATTCTGAAAGCGTACATGAAGTTTCGTGACAGGCGGAATGTGTTTTATGAGGCACTTCTCGGGGGCATGAAAGATCTTTTCGAGTCGAAGATATCTCAGCGTGTCAAGGCAGCAAGCTGAGAAAAGGCAGCAAGCTGAAATAAGGAATAAATGGGAAATGGATTGTTAGCTCCATAAAGAAATAATTAAACCCTAACAAAGCCATAATGTTTTGGTTGAAAAAATGTTTGGCGGGAGGTGCGACGATGAATGAGAAGACCATTTATAATGCCCGGATTGTCACACCGTGTGGTATAATCGAGAACGGCACGGTATTGATTTATGACGGAAGAATCGAAAGAATTATTGAAGATAATGACAACTGTCTGCCGCTGCCCGGTCATATCGACGCTTGCGGGAAATGGCTGCTGCCCGGATTTATCGATATTCATAATGACGGATTGGAAAAGGAACTTCAGCCGCGGCCTCACACCGATTTTCCATTTGCACTCGCTTTTTATGCTTTTTGTTCGAGGCTTATCAATCACGGAATCACGACCATCTTCCATTCGATATCATTTATAGAAGGAAGGGCGGGCTTCAAATCACAGAATAATCTGAAAGAGATGATATGTTCATTACTTGTATTGAAACGCCATGACCCGCTTCGACATTATTTCCATGCCAGATACGATATCACGGAACCGGAACACTGCCCGCTTATCATTTCACTGATGGCTGACGGTGCCGTTCATCTGGTCTCCCTTATGGATCATACGCCGGGACAGGGCCAATACAGAAATTCTTCCTATTTTTTCCGGTATATGAAAAGTGAGTTTAAACTTAAATTTGAAGAAATAGAGAAAATAATAGCGGAAAAAAAGACGAGACATTCAAGTGATGATATCGAACGTCATATAAGGGTGCTTGCTTCGGCAAGCAGGTATAATAAAATACCGATGGCCTCCCATGACGATGATTCGGTTGAAAAGGTGCAAAAAATGAAATCACTTGGAGTACGAATAAGCGAGTTCCCTGTTGATATTGAAACGGCATACGCTGCAAAGCTTGCCGGATTGTATGTCACCGTCGGAGCCCCGAATATTATTATGGGAAAATCGACATCCGGAAATCTGAGTGCGATTGAGGCCGTCAAAGAGGATGCGGCAGACATTATTTGTTCGGATTATTATGCACCCGGTATGCTGTTTTCCGTGTTCGCACTATACCGTATATACGGCATACCGTTACCCCGTGCCGTTAACATGGTTTCCCTTATCCCGGCCCGCGCAGTTGGACTCGCCCATGATATCGGTTCGATAGAAGAAGGGAAAAAGGCCGATATGATGATTGTCAGTGAAGCGGAGGGTGTTCCTTTTATTGAAAAGGTATTTATTGACGGTGAACCGGTGTTAGATAAAATAAATGCAAAAACGATCGACGATCCGCGGGTATGCGTGACTGAGAACTCAAGGAGGAAAACCCTGGATGTCATATGAGATCAATCAAATTCCCGATAGTATGAAAAATACAATTAATAAACGGCTTTCGGGAAAGCCGAGTATTCATGATACCGCATGTGTGATAAACTCGACAATAGGTTCATGGACCGAAATAGGTTCGCGGTCCGTCATTATCGAAACGACGATCGGCGATTATTCCTACGATGCGGGTGATGTTTCTATTATCTATGCGACAATCGGAAAATTCTGTTCGATCGCCTCCCACGTCAGGATCAATCCGGGCAATCATCCGATGGAACGGGTAACGCAGCACCACTGTACATACCGCCGTGTTCAATACGGTTTCGGTGCCATGGACGATCTTTCCTTTTTTAACCGGCGGAGGAGTCGCCGCTGCATTATCGGGCACGATGTGTGGATAGGTCATGGCGCGGTTATTATGCCCGGCGTTCATGTCGCTACCGGCGCCGTTGTCGGCGCGGGTGCGGTCGTCACAAGGAATGTCGGGCCGTATGAGATAGCGGTCGGCGTTCCTGCGAGGGTCATCAAAAAACGATTCGACGGGCAGATTATAAAGCGGCTGTTGTCTTCGGAGTGGTGGGAATGGGAACGCCGCATGCTTGAAGAACGGTTCGCCGATTTTCTTTCACCCGATATTTTTCTGGATAAGTATTGCAACCGGGAGAGGCTGCGGGTGAAACATGGAGCTGCACATGATTGATCTTCATTGCCATACCGCTGTTTCCGATAATTCACTGACGGTGACTCAAATTCTAGAATTAGCCTCACTCAACTGTATCACACGCATCGCGATTACCGATCACGATACGACATGTGGTCTCGAAGAAGCGGTGCGTCTTGGGGAACAATATGATGTCACGATTATTCCCGGTATTGAAATTTCGGCATTCGATTATGAAAGGCACAGGAAAGTACATATTCTCGGTCTCTGGATTGATGAGAACGACAAGACACTCATGGATTTTTGCATGCCGGTTATCAGGCAACGGCAGGAGGCCGCCATGGAAATGGTGGAAAAAGTTCGTGAGTATGGTTTCGCCATTACATGGGAGGACGTTTGCCGTATCGCATACCGCAGTACGAATGTCTATAAACAGCATATCATGCATGCACTTCTCGATAAAGGCTATTGCCATTATATACATGACGAGGTGTGCAAGTCATTGTTCAATGAAAGTTATAACGGCAAATGGCCGGGTTACGCGTTCGTCCCGATCGAATATCCGACAGCAGAAGACGCGGTTATGGCGGTCAAGCAAAGCGGCGGACTCGCCGTTCTCGCCCATCCGGGGCTTTATGATAATTACGCGATTATTTCCCGGCTTGTAAAAAAAGGGCTGGATGGTATCGAATGCATTCATCCCGGCAACACACCGGAGCAGACAAAACTCGCATTCATGTACGCCAGGCATTACAAATGCGCGGTCACCGGGGGAACGGATTTTCATGGTTTTTATGGAACGTACCCCTGCCTTCCCGGGGAAATGGGGATAACGGATGAAGAATATGAAAAACTATATTCAAGAAAAATCAGAACACTCTGCAAATGACGCGCTTATAAATCATATAGGGGCGACCGCACTCGAAGCGAGTAAACGCGCGGCGGATATTTTATCATTGCATTGGGGGAGTGCGGCGGTTATGTATACAGATAAAAATAAACATGATCTCAAACTCGATGTCGATCTATTATCGGAAAAGGCAATTATCGAAACCATAACACGCCGCTTTCAATCACATTCGATATTGTCGGAAGAAAGCGGATTTTTTAAAGAAGGGAGTGAGTATACATGGATCGTCGATCCCCTGGACGGCTCGGTGAATTATTTCCATTCACTCGATTATTTTTGTACCAGCATTTCCTGTTATAAAAAGGGAGATGCCGTTCTGCAGCAATTCCATAACAAGGATCTGGTGCGGCAGTATGGACTTCCGCTTGTCGGTGTTGTTTTGGCGCCCGCTTTAAATGAATTATATATCGGTATAAAAGATGAAGGTGTCACCTGCAACGGATCGCAGCTTAATCATGTGAATATCAAGGCATTGGATGAGACGGTTGTTGCCTGCAATCTGAGTGTCCGGGGAAAAAATATGACGGGGATGCTGCCCCTGTTGGATAATATTATCAGGCGCGCACAAAAAGTGCGAAGCTTCGGTGCCGCGGCCCTTGATTGTGCCCGTGTCGCTTCAGGCAGACTGGGGGCGTTCATTCAGAAAGGAATTCATATCTGGGATTTCGCGGCGGCGCGATTGATTATCGAACTGGCTGGTGGGGAGGTTGTCTCGACCCCATCTGAAACAGCCGGCTGCTGGGATATTATCGCATGCAACCGTGGTATTGCGGGGGAACTATGTACCCCGGCCCATGCCTGCTGGGGAAAAAGCATATATTGACGATACGGCATGGCGACAACAAGACGGTCATTGGTAAAAGCAATAACTTAGAGATTATGTGCCGTTATAATACTCGGGACGGCAAGCTATTTTTTAACAGGTAATATTAAAGAAAGCCTGAATATAACATTGCTGTTCAATATCGTACAGACCATTCTTTATTTTGTCCATGAACGCATCTGGAATAAAATCGGGTGGGGTAAAGATTAATGGTTATTTATCGGGCCTCTAATATAAAATAAATAATGTCAATGTATCCGTTGAACCATATGAAAGGAGATATGTATGCAGGCTGCGGTTGAATTGAAAAATATCAGTAAGAATTACAAAGAGACGAAAGCGCTCAATGGGGTGAGTCTCACCATTAACGTCGGCGAGATGGTCTCCCTTATAGGCGCGTCCGGTTCCGGGAAATCGACGCTGCTGAGACATATTTCCGGACTCGAACGGTCGAATACGGACGATTCGTATATAAAGGTTCATGGAAAGACCGTTCAGGAAAACGGGAAAATAGCATATGACATAAGAAAAATACGTTCCGGAATAGGTTTTATCTTTCAGCAATTCAATCTGGTCGGCCGCCTTTCTGTCCTGGTCAATGTCCTTGTCGGCATGCTACACAAGATACCCGTCTGGCGGAGTGTTTTACGGCTGTTTACCGGGAAAGAAAAAGAATATGCCCGGGACGCCCTCAAACGCGTAGATATGGAGGAAAAAGCCTTTCAGCGTTCATCCACGTTGTCGGGGGGGCAGCAGCAGCGCGCCGCGATTGCCCGTGCAATCGTACAGAACGCAGATATTGTTCTTGCGGACGAACCGATTGCTTCCCTGGATCCCGAATCAGCCCGTAATGTCATGTCGCTTCTGGCGCGTATCAATGACGAAGACGAAGCGACTGTCGTCGTCTCCCTTCATCAGGTGCATTACGCGTTGAAGTTTTGCAAACGGATAATCGCCCTGAAAAAGGGAAGGGTCGTTTTCGACGGACCGTGTGAGGAGGTCACAGCCGAGTTGCTGCATGAAATATACGGATCAAAATTTGCGGAAACCGGCATTTTCGAGGATTTAAAAGACATTACGAAACTACTCGATACCGAACCGTCGTTCGACGGGACGAAGGAAAAAGTAGAAGTAATCGCCTGAGTAAGCGTTAACGTTGAAGTATGTCACGTCGCTTTCAAAATTAAGTAAGGAGGTTTTTCATGACAAATCATAGTATGCAGCTGCGTTTAGCATGTGTGGTTGTGACGGTCATGCTGTTGCTGGCCGGAGTCGGCTGTGTGGATAGCGGTAAAAAGGAGGAAACCGCTTCACAGGAAACGGGCGCCGTCAAATTCGTTCCGGATTACGAAGGTGTAACCGAACTGAATTTCGGCATTATATCGACCGAATCCCAGGACAGCTTGCGCAAGGAATGGGATCCGTTTCTCGAAGATATGGCCGCCGCGTTACGAGTGCCGGTAAGGGCGTTCTTTGCATCCGAATATGCCGGTGTTATCCAGGCTATTCAATACAGTAAAGTCCAGGTGGCGTGGTTCGGTAATAAATCCGCGGTCGAGGCGGTTCTCCAGTCGGAAGGTATGGTGGAGGTGTTTGCGCAAATGGTCGGAGAGGGCCGGGATCCGGGTTACAATTCTCTGCTCATAACACACGTCGACAGCCAGCTCAATAGTGTGGAAGATGTCGTTAAAAAAGGCCCGGAACTCGTCTTCGGAAACGGCGATGTCAACTCCACGTCGGGGAACCTGATTCCCACTTCGCAAATCTGGGCGCCCCGTTTGATCGACCCTGAAAAATATTTCAAGGAAATGCGGCGTGCGAGTCACGGAGCCAATATTCAGGCGGTACTCAATAAACAGGTGGATTTCTCAACGAACAACACGGAACAGATGCGCGATTTGAAAAATGAAGATCCGGAAGGGTACAAAAAGATAAAGATTCTCTGGAAATCGCCGGTTATCACAAAGGATCCTATCGTCTATAGAAAGGATCTTCCCCGGGAACTTAAAAGCGCCATTCAAGGCTTCTTTCTCGGTTACGGGCGGCTCGGCACGGATGCAGAGATCGCGCGGCAGAGAGAAATACTGAAGGTTATAGGCGGGGGACTCGATCCGTTCTTCACTTCTTCGAATAAACAGCTGTATCCTTTTTTCAAACTGAAGTTTACGGTACTCGAAGACAACAAGGAACGCTTTGCTGAAGTCGACGAACTCGATGAGTTAATCGAAAAATATTAAGTAAAAAACAAAAGGCGTGCCGCGATATTTTTACGGTATCGCGGTGCGTTGTTTTACAGGGTGATACTATGGCATACGATGACGATGCGGCCGCGATAAAACAAGCGGTCATGTTTCCGAAAAACGAAAAACTTTTTCTTACCATGAAACTTCTGGGGTGGCTGGGTTTCGTTCTGATATTGGGGTGGGCTTGGTCCGGTGCCGAAATGCGTCCCATGGAACTTGTTCTCAACTTCGGCAATATCCTCGATTATTTCTCCAAATATTTTCCGCCGGATCTCGGGGATTTTCTTTATTATATAGAGGAAATGATCGTCACGATACAAATTGCCGTCTGGGGGACGTTCGCCGCCGTCATCTTTTCGATACCATTCGGACTGCTGTCGGCGCATAACGTCACTCCCGTATGGTTACGGCACCCCGTCCGCCGGCTGATGGACATGCTGCGGGCCGTCAATGAAATCGTCTTCGCCCTCATCTTCGTCGCGGCCATCGGACTGGGGCCCTTCGCCGGGGTACTGGCGTTGTTTGTTCATACCCTCGGAACCCTCGCGAAACTTTTTTCCGAAGCCGTCGAGGCGATCGATCCCAAACCGATCGAAGGAATCAGGGCAACGGGGGCGGGGAAAATTTCCGAGATTATCTACGGGATCATCCCCCAGGTAACGCCGCTCTGGATTTCCTACTCACTCTACCGGTTCGAAGCGAACGTGCGCTCGGCGACCGTTCTGGGTATCGTCGGAGCGGGAGGGATCGGACAGATTCTGCATGATTCGATGAACAGTTTTTATCTGAAAAAAGTATGTTCCATGCTTATCATTATCATCGTCACCGTGAGTGTCATCGACCTTGTCTCTTCACGGATAAGAAAATACTTTATCTGAATCGAAAGGGAAATGACAATGCATATTACGATTCGCAGCCTCGATGAACAGGATATGGATTCATTCGTGAAACTGTCGGAACAACTCGGTTATACGATAACCGCGGAAAAAGCCTTGAAGAATCTCGAATGCTGCAGGAACATCCGCCTGACACATGCGTTTGTCGCGGCAGATGAGGACGGCAAGGTCGTCGGATGGATACAGGTCGGTATATTGCCCCTCATGTATATGGAGCCGACGGGAGATATTTTAGGGCTTGTCGTCGACGAACGGCACCGGTGCATGGGGATCGGTAAAGTGCTTATACGAAGGGCCGAATCGTGGCTCGAGGAAAACGGCATAAAAAAAGTAAAGGTCAGCTCGAATGAAAAGCGAAGCAGGGCGCACGGGTTTTATAAGCGGAACGGATATGAGCTTGTCAAAACGCAATGTTTTTTCATGAAGGATTTGTAACGGGCACACGATATAGCATTGATGAAGTATTAAGCAAAGAATAACACAAAATAAATAAATGAAAATAAACTATAGATAGTGTAATGGAGAGATCGGGAAAATATGAGTGAGTTATCTGTTAAAAAAAGAAAGCAAAATAGCAGGGAACATATAAAAATGGTCAGGGTCCTTGTTGTCGACGATCAAGAGTTTGTCAGGGAATATTTGATAGATGTACTCAAAGAACTCGAAGAACAATTGGAAATACGTCTGGAAATAAAGACCGCCTATGACAGCGAGAGTATCCGTTACCTTATTAATGGACGCCGTCCGTTTGTTCCCGATCTCGTTATCCTGGATATCGAGTTGGAATCACAGGAAAACGGTATCGATCTCTGCAGAAGCTTCAAGCATGACACCAAATATAAAAGAATCAATAAAGCGGTAGTTATCATAATCAGTGGACATGCAAGCGACGAAACAATACGTAAAGAAGCCCTTTCGGCAGGTGCCCAGGCCGTTATCGATAAACCGATCGATTCATCCGTAAAGAAAATTATCGGAAAAAGGATAAGCGAAATCGCCGGACTTATTTCCGAACGGAAAGAGCAGTTGTTCAATAAAGAAATTATCGATTTTTATATACGACGGCAACTGGTCTCACGTATTATGGAATTGGGGCATCTTCCCGATGCGGAAGAGGATATTATCGGGATCGGTTTTCTGGATATAAATAAATATACCCGGTTGTCGAAGATCATGAAAAATCCGCAACGGAATATTACACTGCTAAACGGCTTGTATTCGGCTTTTGATACGGTACTTTCGAAATATAACGGATATTTGAACAAAACGGAAGGCGACAGCTTTATCTTTCATTACGGGGGAACGATCGACCCACTCGTCAACGGATTGGACGACGATCAAAAACGGGAATCAATTTCACAACGGCTTTTTAATACCTGTGTCGAAATCAAAAAAATTCAGAATATGTTCAATTCACTGGATGAACGTATATTTGCGATTCTTTCGGATAATATCGTCTGCACGTTGGGCTTTTTGGACGATTCGGAAAGAGAGAATCTTTCAAAGGTTGTGACATCCGGCATCGTTTTCGGTCATCCGCCGAACACAATCAAGGAAATATACGACATGATAAGGAAAACGATATGTGAATCGAGATTCGTTCAGCAGGAAAGAATAACCGTAGTCAAGACAATCGAAAAATGCATAAAAACAAGCGCCAGTATTATGCATGCATTCGATATCATTAATACGATAAGGTCGGAAGAAAAGGAAGATCTTATTATTGCCGTCAGACTCGGGGCTGATATCGGTACTGCGACATTCGGTAATGTTGGTCCCGAAGGAGGAAAACAATACGATGTTTTCGGTGATCCGGTCATCACGGCAAAGCGTATGGAATCGACGTCTCCCCTGGACGGTTTCCGTGTGACGGAACGTTTGTATAAGATTATCGACCGTACAGGTATAGCAGATGAGTATTTTAACGAGTTCGCGAGGACGGCGAAAGAAAGAAAGGGCTACTACGGTAAAATCAAAAAGAATGAACTATTCAAATTTCAGCATATCAGCCTGCCCGAGAAAAACGATACGGGATTCAGAACCTATGCCGTTCAGACAAATCCGCTTCTCCCCGAAGATATTGTTGAAAGAATTTCTTTTCTTCTTTCCTTCGGGAAGGATCCTTCCCTTGATGAAATTATCGATTTGATTATCTATTTCAGGGCCAACAGGCTCGTCATCGATGCAATAGAAGATTTGTTTCTGGTAAAAGGAGTACGGTTGAAGAAATATTTCATGCTGAGTACCATATCAAAAAAAGAATATCAAGACATACTTGAAGAACATCATTCGAAAATAAAAGAAACGCATGAATCGATACAACAATCGCTGTCACTCTGGAAGCTGTTTACCATATTAAAAAAGGCCGAGGATGCAATAACGGCCAATGTTTCGTTTGCGACGGTTGTCAGTGCGGACAATTCATTTAAATCAAACTGGCATAATGAAAAAACAAATGTCCTTGCATATACTAACAAAGTAACAAAACACCTTGTGAGGCGGACTTGCTTTTATGAAGTGACATTCAGGCTTTTTTTCCAATGTATCAAACTGTGTTTGTTGGAGTATTTCAACAATAATGCTCACACATTGTGACGCCGGTACCCTGAGTACCCGCCTGTGAATGATATTGTTCATATAAAAAAAGACGTGGTATTCCCGGGCTGTTTTATGGCTATTCATATGCTAATCAAACAAAAATAATATGTTAATGAATCACTGCAATAAGGAATATGAAAGAGGTAAGGCTTTCCGGAGTTCCGATACACATAGCGGCAGGAGGATTGGATGGGACCTGACATTGCCCGATTGAAAGAAAACCGGTTCGATTTCATCCATGACAGTCAGAAGGTTTTCAGGATTTTAATGAAAGCCATGGCGTTTCCGGGAACGGTCATGCGGATTAATCCGGTATCACTCTGTTTTCCGTATGAAGAATATAATGGTGTACTCCATGCCATGTTGACCCTACTTGATCCGGAAACAACTCATCATGTAGAGGCTCGTGACCCACGGATTCATGAAGCAATAGGTAATTATCTCGAGATCAATACGAACAGTCGCTGCGAGGAACTTCACCATGCCGATTTTATTCTCTGCCTGGAATCGACATTGAACGGACGGTTTACATCCTTAAAAAAAGGAACCCTCACCGCACCGCATCGAAGCGCGACCGTTCTTTATGCCGTCGACCGCCTCGGCGCCGTTTCGAATAACGGCGACACGGAATTGATCCTGTCCGGTCCCGGCATTGAAAAAAGGAAGCACGTGTTCGTGTATGGTATCGGAGGTGATGAATTGGCGGAATGGGACGCTTATCGCAGCAATTTCCCGCTGGGAATCGATATATATCTTTTTGGTCGTCAATGTGAACTAATCGGTATTCCGCGTTCAGTGGCGATCGATACCTGAGGAGGGAGATATGGGGTATGTCGGTGTTAAAGGCGGAAAGGACGCTATCGAAAACTCGGAACGGCTTGTCGAATATTACCGGTGTAAAAACGGCGGAACCCCGATCCGCACGGATCAGATACGGAATCAGATGCGCCTGCTCGTCGACAAGGTGATGAGTGAGGGATCGCTTTACTCACCCGAAATCGCGTCCCTTGCCTTGAAACAGACGGAGGGCGATCCCATGGAAGCGGCCTATCTTGTAAGGGCCTTCCGCTCGACCGTTCCGAGGGTCTGTTTTTCGATTCCGGCCCGTTCGGAAGAGATGTTCTGTATACGGCGTATTTCCTCATCGTTCCAGAATATTCCATGGGGACAGTTGCTTGGCCCCTCACGTGATTACGCGCAGCGGCTTATCAGGTTTGATCTCCTTGAGGAGCAGACACTCACGGTCGATCCCCCCCGAAAGCCTGATACCTCGGATCTTTATGAACCCGTCGAGAAGGTCGTCGATTACTTCAGAAAACAGGGACTCATAGAAACCCCGGTCAAGGATCCGGGACAGAAGCCCTATGATATCACCCGCCAACCCATGATTTTCCCCCTCGAGCGGTCGGCAAGGCTGCAGCGGCTTGCCCGCGGTGAAGATGGTGCGATTCTCGCTTTCGGTTATGCCAGTATGCGCGGCTGGGGTTCCGTCCATCCCACCCTTGCCGAAGTAAGGGTGGGATATCTGCCCGTCAAGATCCGTCATCCGTACTGGAAAAGCGAGGTGACAATCGGCAGGGTGATGGTCTCCGAGGTCGAATCGATATGCAGTTTCAGGAAACAAATCGATGAAAAAACAGGCGATGATAAATATGTGTTCGAACTGGGGTACGGACTTGTTTTCGGTCAGAATGACCGGAAGGCCATCGCCATGTCGATCCTCGACAGGACATTGTGTTCCGGCGATCCGCAATCCCCGGTCGAAGACCAGGAGTTCGTTCTCTATCATATCGACAATATGGAATCGCAGGGATTCATATCGCACCTCAAGCTTCCCCATTATGTTTCCTTTCAATCCGCGCTCGACCGTATACGAAGCATGCGCGCAAAGGGACGGAGGAAGGTCGACGCAATCGAAGGAGCCGCCGATGTATAATTTCGCGTTGCTTGATGAGAACTCGAAACGGGAAGTAAGGCGCGCCTTGTTGAAGGCCATCGCCATACCCGGCTTTCAGGTGCCGTTTGCCTCCCGTGAACTGCCGATTTTTTTCGGCTGGGGAACGGGAGGGCTTCAGATAACGCTTTCGGTCATCGGGAGGAACGAAATACTGAAAGTGTTCGATCAGGGCGACGATGACAGCGTCAACGCAGTGAACCTGAAGCGGCTTATACAATTGACGACAGGCGTGGAAGTTACGGAAGACAGCACCCGCGCCACGCTTTTACAGACCAGGCACCGGATACCGGAGTACCGGCTATCCCCGGATCAAATTCTGGTCCTTCAGGTGCCGATGCCCGAACCCTTGAGAAAGGTCGAATCGCGTGAATACGAAACTGCGCGAATGCATGCGGAAAAGGACTACGGAAAGATGTACGTCAGGTTATACGAGGATGTCCTTCATCATGGTGAAATCACCCTGAGTTCCGATTATCCTGTTATCGTGAATGGGCGTTATCTTATGGCGACCACACCGATTCCCCGCTGGGATGTTCCAAAACTGAACAATGCCGAATGCCTGTATCTCTTTGGGGCCGGCCGTGAGAAAAAGATATACGCGATTCCACCTTACACCGCGGTCGAGCCGTTGTCCCTCGAAGATTATTCCTTTCGCGTTGAAGCGTTTAAGGGTAAAAGATGTGTTTTTTGCGGGAGTACCGAATCATACCTGAATGAATTACCCTCGCCTTCAGGCCGGGGGCAGGTGTACGCGTGCAGTGATTCCTTTTATTGCATGAGTCGAAGAAAAAAGGCCGGAGAATGAAAATGGAAGCTTTGTTATCAGTGCGTGACATGAAAAAAATTTACGGTTCCGGGTGCGACAATTGTCGTGGTGATAATCCGTTGCCGGGGGAGGACAACAGATGCCCTGTTTGCGGAACGATTGTCGCATGTACGGATATTTCCTTTGATGTGTATCGCGGCGAGGTACTCGGTATTGTCGGTGAAAGCGGTTCGGGGAAAAGTACGATACTGGGCTGTATAAATCTCGCGATATCGGTAACGTCGGGCAATATCATTTTTACAGGGACGGGGAAACGGATAAATATCCTCGAAGCCGATGCGCAGACAAGGCGGTATCTGCAAAATATACATTACGGTATTGTTTATCAGAATCCGTATCTGGGTTTGAACTTCGGTATCAGCGGGGAAGGAAATGTCGCGGAAAGGCTTCTCGTTGCAGGCGTTACCCATTTCGGCGACATTCAGAAAAAGGTCCATAGCCTTTTCAGACGTGTGGAACTTCCGGAATCACGGTACAGGGATCTGCCGCGGTATTACAGTGGTGGTATGCAGCAGCGTGTGCAAATTGCCAAAGCCCTTGTCAGCGAACCTTCGCTTCTCCTTCTCGACGAGCCGACGGGCGGGCTGGATGTATCGGTCCAGGCCCGTATTCTCGATCTTATCAGATCCATAAGCCGTGAATTGAAGGTGGCCATGATTATGGTATCACACGATATGCAGGTCATACGGCTTCTGTGCGAACGTATCATTGTCATGAAGCACGGCAGGATTATCGAAGCAGGCCTGACGGACAGGGTTATCGACGATCCGTGTGCCGCATATACACAGACCCTCGTCCATTCCGCAATCCAGTAAGGGAGATTGATATGATGAGAAAGGAAACGGTTTTTGACGCGATCATGCAGGGGGATTATGAGGATATTTCTCCCCTGGCCGAACTGTTGAGGAAACGTATCGATTATTCGGTGATCAAGCAGCCGAGACAGGAATTAATCATGTTCCGGGTTGAAGAAAATGTCGAAAAACTGGATTTTAATGTCGGCGAGGTCCTGATGACAAGCGCCGAGGTCCGGGTGGGGGATTCGATCGGCTATAGTGCCGTAATGAACCTGAATGAAGAAATGGCCCTCGACTGTGCGTTGTTGATGGGTGTGTATGAGGAAGGAGGATCCGGAAAGGACGCCATCGAGGCATTGGCTTTGGGACTGATAAAAAAAAGGGAGGAGAAAATGCGTTGCGAACGCGAGATCGTCAGTTCGACACGGGTCGATTTCGAACTGATGGCGGGACAGGATGAGAATGTGTCGCACAATAATCCGGGGGAGAAAGGGTGATGGATATACACCTTGAAGTCAGCGATCTCAGCAAAGTCTTTTATATGCATATCCTCGGCGGAAAGAAAATAACGGCGTTTAAAAATATCAGCTTCATACTGAAGCGCGGTAAATTCCTCGGTATTTCGGGAAAAAGCGGTTATGGAAAATCTTCCCTTATTAAATGTATCTACAGGAATTACAGCGTGACAGGCGGTGATATCTTTTTATACGACCGGGAAGGCGGCAGGATTAATCTCGTCGATATAAGCGATATGGAGATGATCCAGATAAGGAAAAAAAGACTGGGATATGTAAGTCAGTTTTTTCAAACCATTCCCCGGCTCACTACTCTCAATGTCGTCATCGAGCCATTGATCGACCGCGGCTGGGAGAGGGAAAAGGCGGTTGCACGGGCGTCGGAGTTGTTCAAGCTTTTCGATATATCGGAGAACCTCTGGGACGCCTATCCCTCGACATTCAGCGGCGGTGAAAAGCAGCGGATCAACCTGGCAAGAACACTGATCGATTGTCCGGAAATGCTTCTTCTCGACGAGCCGACGGCGAGTCTGGATCAAAAAAACCGGGATATCATATTAAATATCATCGGTGAACTAAAAAAGCAGCATGTGACGATGATCGGGATTTTCCATAATCCGGAGGAGCTTCATATGCTTGCTGATGAAGTGCTTGTCCTCGACCGGAACGTAGACGGCGATGTGAAGAAGACGGTGAGGCCGGAAACGGCGATGAAAAAGAAATTCGTATTTCAGGTGTAATGATGGGACGGGAAAAGGTTTTTTTCAATGCGAAGCTCGTTTTGCCGGAGGAGTGTGTAAAAGGGACGCTGGTCATCGAGGGAGGAAAGATAAAATCCGTTGCCGATGAGAAAACCGCCTGCCGCAGTGGGATCGACTGCAAGGGTGATTATCTTTTACCGGGGCTTATAGAAATACACACGGATAATCTCGAAAAACATGCTGTTCCGCGGCCGGGTATTTTTTGGCCGTCCCTGACTGCGAGTATTATCGCCCACGATAACCAGATACTCGGATCGGGAATAACGACGGTACTCGATGCGATCGCCATAGGGTTCGATGATTCTTCGGAATACCGCTTCAGGATACTCGACAAATCGATACAGGGTATTTCACACGCCGGGAAATACGGGATTTTACGGGCCGATCACTTTCTTCATCTCCGGTGTGAACTGCCGAGCTCGACCGTCGCCGATTTATTCGACCGCTATGTCAACGACCCGCTTGTCGCACTGGTTTCAGTGATGGATCATACGCCGGGGCAAAGGCAATGGCGCGATCTTCTCAAATGGAGGATTTTTAACAGGGATAAAAACTGGAGTGATGCAGATGCTCGGGCGGTCATCGAACAGCGTCGCTCGCTTCAAAAACGATATGCCGATAAAAACCGCAGGAGAATACTGGCAGGGGCTCTTGAAAGAAATCTGCCCGTCGCGAGTCATGACGACACGACGAAGCGGGACTGCGTCGAGGCATGTAAAAGCGGGGTCGGCATTTCGGAGTTTCCAACAACGTACGAGGCGGCACTTAAGGCAAAAGAGTTGGGGATGAGGGTCGTTATGGGGGCACCCAACATGGTGCGGGGAGAATCGCATTCGGGAAACATTTCCGCTCAGCTTCTGGCCGAACGCGGGCTTCTCGACGGATTTTCATCGGATTATATGCCCGTCAGCCTGCTGCATGCGGCATTTGAATTGTACAAACGTCTTCACGTTCCCCTGTACAGGGCTGTTTCCACGGTAACGTCAACTATCGCCAGTATGGTGAAACTCGATGACAGAGGCGTTCTGGAACCCGGAAAAAAGGCGGACATTATACGGGTGAGGGTAATCGATTGTCTTCCGATCGTGAGGGGGGTCTGGAAAAACGGAAACCAGGTGTATTGTTCACAGCAGGACTGACGTTTTTTGTTCAATGGCCTGCGGGTTTCATCCGGTACCGGGTTTCTCAATGCGGGCGCCTCGGTCTGACGGGACAGATTATGCCGAACGGCGGCAGCCGGTAAGACCGGCCGGCTTTTACCCCGGGGCCAGAAATCTAAGAGAATAAAAATAAAAACCGAATGAGAGCAGGGAAAGGATGATATTGATAATCCTGACGGGCGGCTTGAACATCATGACGATTCGAAGCGGAATAATGCCGGTAAAAAAAAGGATAAAGACAAGATGTCCGTAATCCGGTGTCGATGAAGGGGTAATGGTCGATACAAGGTATATGTGCTCCCAGACGATGAGAACGAATGCCATAAAGAGGGGGACGATGATTCTTCTTACAATGACATCGAAAATCTTGATCTTCTCATCGATAAACTCGTAAATGAAAATCCATCCCGCCGCTACAGCCCCGCTGAGTAACATCGCAATGACGGAAACGATGAAGGTAATGATAATGACAAGCAGTGCGAACAATCCCGTCGTTGAACCGAAAATTGAGACAATGAAAACAAAGACATACAGAAACGCCATCACGGGGAGCATGATACACGGATGTCTTGTGACGGTATGGTCATTCAGGTACTTTCCGATGCCTTTGGCCTTTCCCGACTTTGGGTTTTCGGGTGATGCTTCCGTATCGGCCGTTTTTACCAGTTTCCGGGCGCCGACAACAAGACCGCTCATCGCCCCGATGACGATCATGATGATACCTGCGACAAAGGTCATGATGCCGGGTATGTTCAATATCACCGGCATTGAAATCCATACGACAAATAGAATATAAATCGAGACAATCGCGTATATTGCTCCGGGGATCAATGTATTCAAACCGGCGTTGCTGTCAGGTTTCAGGATGTTATCGTCGATAAAGGATGCCGCCGTTTTCCCCAGATAGACACTCAATGAAAACTCGATCACGATCAAAAGATGCGATAAAAGGTTTCCGTCAATACTCTTTATGGCATTAAAATTCTTTACTACGATATTCCCGATAAATATGATTCCAACGGCAATGATCAGATCGAAAAACACTTCATCCAGATTAATGTAGGCTTCGATTGCAAGTTTCTTTTTCGTATCATGCCTCCTTAAAATACGTTCAGAAAAGGAAGCATCGCCCCGCAAACCGCGATGAATAGTGAGACAATCAAATTTCTTTTTTCCTGTTTATTTCTTGTCGATACCAGTTCTTCGAAATAAAATCCAAGCCGTACCGGTATAAAAAGGAGAAAACAGGCAATAGTGACACCGGCAAGAACAAAGATACATTGAACGATGTTTCCGGCACCCGTAAATATATCTTTCCGAAGAAAATATCCCCTGAATGCGTTTCCGAGGCTTTCCCATACGACCGTATACCCGACACATCCCCACAGTGTGAGAAAAAAATTACCGATAAACATTGCAGGCGGCGAAACGGTGATGTTCTCCCCTGACATGTCGGAAGGGGCAAGCAGCGTCAGGTAGCCGATATAGAGACCGCGAAGAAAAACGAGGATGAAGACAGCCATGCCCGCAAAAGAATCGGGTGCGATGCCGAATCCGGCAAGCATGACGAAGCAGACAAATCCCGCACCCACGAGGTGAAAAATATTCATGAGTATAATCGGGGCGAAATAACCTTCCAGGGGGGTTTTATAGAGTCCGCCGTCCGGGGAAGAGAGCAGACTCCTGATCGACCTGCTTTTGACGGCGATGCCGATAGTTTCCGAGATAAATGCTGCGAGAAGGATAACACCGATTAATATCTCCTCACACCCCGGGGACGGATGATATTCAAGCGGTAGCGAATAGGCCTGTAGATGCTTCCCGATCAATAACTCATAACAAAGGGCATAGAGAAAAAAAATTCCATTGAAAACGACACCGGCAGGTTGTCTGACGATATGGAAGATTTTCTTCATTGCGGTTCCCGGAATTATTCCGTGCATCACTTGCCCCCGGATTTATTGTTCACTCAGATACAAAGTATTGGTTATTTTATAGTCATTTTCAAATCATTTTTTATTTTATTCGGCACGTTCGACCGCCATGGTGGGGCGGGGGAAGAAAACCGACTACCTCATGCGGCGGAACATATATCGTGATACCTGAAGCGAAGCCTAATATGAAAAAGACAAACTGTTTAGAAATTATAAAATATTTGGGTTATTGAAATAAATAGGATTTTATTGTATTCTTCTTTTATCAAACGAAGATTAATGATATAATTATTGTATTGTTGACCCGCATATGATATATGGATGTAATTATGGACACGTTAAATGAGTATGCAACATTTATTATCCCTCATTATGGCACGAATATTACAGAAAACAAGCGATATCTGAATGAATGTCTTTCCGGTATTTTCAACCAGAGAGATAATAAATAGAAAATAGTAATAATTGACGACTGTTCTCCATGTGAGGATTCAAAAAGAAGCCTGATTGAAATTAAAAACAAAAATTCGGAAAATATCGAGATTATATTCAACGACGAAAATCGAGGTCCCGGATACTGTAGAAATAAGGGTATCGAATGGGCATGGCATAACAAGTCTCCGATTGTGTTGTTCAATGACAGCGATGATATTTCACATAAAGACAGACTGCATACTGTACGAAATGTGTTTATAAGCAACCCTGAAACGGATGTTATTTATTCGACATTCAAGGTAATCGATGAAAATGCCGAAGAAGTTCAGACATCGAAAATTACCGAATCAATCCTTGAGATACTGGAATCTCATAAGCAAAAACCACCTGAAGGAAAAAATGTCTGGATAGATATTGCAACCAGATATGGATATATAAATTTAACATCCTGTACAAGTGTCAAAACGAATCTTGCGTATGAAATCCCGTTTCCGGAATATTGGTGTTCGGAAGATGCGCATACCTGGTTGAGATATTCTGCATCGGGTGGCGGGTTTTATTATTCACCTGATATTCCATCATTATACAGAATCCCGCAAAATATAAAGGGATCTTCTTCTCGATCACGGGAAGGGGGCGATTCATTTTATAAAAAGCTTCGGGAAGTACTGGATGAAGCATTTCGCGAATCGATGAAAATTGCATTAAAAAAAAAGAGTATATCGAATGATGAAACAGACGATCTGTACATTAAATTCTATCTTAAATTGGCAGAGACTATGAAAAGAGAAAAACAAATCGAAATTGCGGATCAATTAATAAGTTAAGCCAGGGTGATTTCGGACATAAAAACAGCAGAGTATATCGGTATGTATGGAAAATTGGTCTGGGTAAGCGGGAAAAAATAATCTACTGGAGTTGGTACTGAGAGCGGTTTTTATCACCATCTGTTGGGTGTAAGGCAGTGAACAGTATATTGTAAAGATAATATAATGCCTGGGAATCGACTGATGCAACTTTCAACAATTCCCGGAATGGATTTTTTTCATCTTGTATGGACCGGGCTTTATTTTACATGTTACACCTAAATTAAAGCAGGTATTTTAATTGCTATTATTGGTTAAGGAGATTGTCTGAATATGAAATTTAAGAAAATAATTCTGAGTATCGCACCTTTGTGGGGTATCGATCATCCTTCGCTTGGTATCTGTTATTTAACTTCATATCTTGAGCATAATGGTTATGAAGTCTATCAGAGTGATTTCAATATTGAAATCCGAGGGGAATATTCCGTAAACCGTTTGTATTATAAGCCAATTTAATCATACTATTCTCCTTATTAATGAACGGCAATATTCAAAATAATTATTACAAGCTGATCAAAATGTGACTATCATTTATATAATAATATAGATAAATATACAAGCAACTTTTTCCCGGTACGATATCATTTACCTGTATCAATCCATGTTGTCATTCTCTGTATGAACGTAATTGTCACACCAATTGGTGAGGTGAAAATTATTGGAGAATTCAACGGTTTTCCTGTATATTGATTGATTAGAAATTGACAGGATATGTCTTTTTTTTCTATCTTTTACTCAGATAAAATTCCAGGCGGACAGGATTAATAAATACATGCATAAAACAAACACCTTGTTTTTCATACTGACGATGTTCCTCGGGGCGTTTCTCACTTTTCAGATTCAACCCGTTATCGGTAAAATCATTCTCCCGTGGTTCGGCGGGAGTCCCGCGGTCTGGACGATATGTATGCTCTTCTTTCAGGTTTTACTGCTGGCTGGCTATGTTTATGCTCACCTTATCGTCTCGAGGGGCAGACCGATTGTTCAATTTATCGTTCACGGCTCGCTGCTTCTGCTCGCCGCCTTTCTCCTCGCGTTCCGCGCGGTTTCCCCCGAAGCAATGAAGCCCGCACCGGATACCGACCCGGTTCCGTCGATTATCCTTATCCTGACGGCCTCAATCGGTCTGCCTTATTTTACCCTCGCGGCCACGAGCCCGCTCGTTCAATCCTGGTACGGCCGGCGTGATGCGGTACAGGAACCGTATGTCCTCTATGCGGTATCGAACATCGGCTCGCTGCTCGCCCTTGTTTCATACCCCGCGATGATCGAACCGCTGCTTCCGCTGCGAACGCAGACATTCGTCTGGAGTATCATTTTTACGGCTTTCGCGATCGTATGCGGTTTTACCGCGTGGATAAGCCTCGGACGCAAAAAAGCGGAAACCGTCTCCGTTAACTCCGGTATTGCACCCGGCGGCAGCGCCGCTTCCCAGGCAAGCAGGGTACGGCGGGAGAGAACCGGCGGCGTCTCAAGAAATGAACGGCGGAGACCGGCCCCGGCAGAACCGGGATTGTTCGAACACATTTCGTGGGTCGTTCTCCCCATGCTTTCCTGCATGCTGCTTCTTGCGGTCACGAATCAGTTGTGTACGGATGTCTCAAGCAGCCCCTTTCTCTGGGTGCTGCCCCTTTCCATTTACCTGCTCACCTTTGCCCTTGCGTTTACCGGATGGCGTTTTGTTTACAGCCGGTCGGTATTCTTTATCGTTCTTGTTTCAGGGTTCACCCTGATCGCGTTTATACTGCGGTATCCGCGTGATCTTTCGTTTCTCCTGCAGATCATCATCTATTCCGCGGTCGTCTATGCCGGCTGTACGGCCTGCCATGCCGAACTCTACAACCTCCGTCCCCCGAACCGTTTGCTTACCCGCTATTATCTTTTCATCGCGGCGGGAGGGGCCGCGGGCGGTATGGTTGTGGGACTGGCGGCGCCGGTCGTCTTTACGGATTATTACGAACTGCACCTCACGAGTGTCGCGATCCTCGTTTCGATTATCGCGCTCGCATTCAGGGACGGGGATTTTATTCCGGTATCGGGAAAAGGGAACCTTGGAAAGCCGCTCACGTTTGCCTTTTTTGTTCTTCTTGTCTGCGGCGTCGCCGCGGCGTTTATATTCCAGATTTTTAACCGATCGGATATATTCTACGAGTGCCGGAGAAATTTTTTCGGGGTCGTCTCCGTCAGGGATTATTCCACCGGGGAGTCCCGTCTTCGGGGCTACCGGCTTGTTCACGGTTATACGAGTCACGGGCTCCAGTTCGCCGATGAAGCACTCAGAAACATACCAACCGCCTATTTTTCTGAGGAAAGCGGCGCCGGTATCGTCCTTGCAGGCTATCCCCGCACGCCGGCCCTTCGGGTCGGGGCTGTCGGCATGGGCGTCGGGACGATCGCCGCCTACGCGCGGCCCGGCGACCTCTACCGCTTTTTCGAGATAAATCCGGATATCATCTCGATCGCGTCGGACGGCAGATACTTTCACTATCTTGAAGACGCCGAAAAACGGGGCGCCGCAATCGATATCGTCCGGGGCGACGGCAGGCTCATACTCGAACGGGAGGCTTCGGCCGGAACGGAACCCCCGTACGACGTGATCGTACTCGATGCCTTTTCAAGCGACGCGATTCCGGCGCATCTTTTGACAATGGAGGCGTTCGCCGTCTATTTCGACCGGCTCAAGAAAGGGGGCGTTATCGCGGTCCATATCACCAACCAGACCCTCGATCTCCTTCCCGTGGTCACTGCGATAGCGGACCATTTCGGAACCGGCGCCTTTTTACGGACGAACTACCCGAAACCGGACCGGGGAGCCGCGTACTCGCGGTGGGTGCTGCTTGCGGACAACCCCTTTTTCATTCCGGAGCACTACCTGGAAACTCCCGGACGGCGGCGCGTCCTCTGGACCGACGATTTCAGTAATCTGTGGAGTGTTATGCGGTAGTGGGGTGCCGGTTCATTACGAGGAATTCGATAGATACATACTTGATTCGCACAATATTTTTCTTTATATTTATAGTAATGGGTATGCAGGTACCCTCTGTGTCTGCGGAAAGGGTCGAACCCGCCTGTCGCTTCAATGTGTTGTGGCATATATATTCTTTTCACCCCGCGGGTGCGGACAACCGGGAACAGTGAGAGGAGTATTGATGCCGGAAAACCTGCCCGAAAAACCATCCGTCGAACACCTCAAAAAGCAGGCAAAGCAGTTACTGAAAGCCTTTCGGAACGGCGATTATGCCGCCTTCCGCATCTTCAGGTTAATCGGGAGATACGCATCGTTGCCGAAAAAAGCATTTCTGAACGCCCCGATAAAACTGCACGACGCCCGATACGCGATTGCCCTTCACTACGGTTTCAAAAGCTGGCGGCAATTATCCGATTACTGCACTCAGATCAATAAGGAGGATACTATGAGTGGAACCATCAAAGAAGAATTCGATCGGCTCAAAGGATTAAAGAACAGGGCGATGCAAAGGCTGTTGAGACAGGTTGATTCTCAGATCCTTGCCATGGCGCTGCTGGATGCGGATGAAGGGGTAAAACAGAAGGTATTTGTCAATATGTCCGGACGGGCATGTACTCTGCTGAAAAGCGATATCACGGCATTGACGGATACACCCGAAATGGCAGTTACAGCATCAAAGGAAAAAATCCTCGGCGTTTATAAAAGGCTGGTAAAAGCAGGTGAAATTATGAGTGAAAAAGCCGGTAAAGAAGAGACCCCTGTCAAAAGCGAACCTGTCGGGATATTAAAAAAGAAAAAATCGAGTGGGTTTACCAACGCGGAACTAAAAGAGTTTTTTTACGAATTATGCAGGAAAGCCCACACGAAAGGCCTTCTTCAACTCGAAAGCGACGCGGAGATGGTCGACGACGAGTTGATCAAAAAGGGTCTGGAATTAATCGTCGACGGAACCGACCCGTCTCTCGTGGAAAGCATATTAAAAACAAAACTCGAAAAAGCGATCCGCGATTACCGGGTGAAATACGAAAGCTCGATCAACGCGCTCCTGGATATCCAGAAGGGGCATTATCCTGAAATGGTCAGGGAAAGACTCGACGCCTCGCTTTAGCTGGCGGTGGGGAAAATAATATTTATTTTTTCGCTTGCAAATGATATAACATCCGCTATAATACAAATGAAATTATTTAATGGGAAGAAATATGGATAAAAAGAAAAAAGATTTCTCCATAATAATCAAGGAAATCAGAAAGCAACTGGATTTCAGCCAGGAAGACCTAGCCCGCGAACTCGGGGTGAGTTTTGCTGTGATCAACCGGTGGGAAAACGGGCAGACGTCTCCTTCGAGGCTGGCCATGAAACAGTTTAATGATTTTATCGGAGAGATGACGGAAAACGGAAAACTGACACTCGGGGAGATGAAATAGATGGTAAAAACAAGCGGAGTGAATCTCGGATTCGAAGACAAGCTTTGGGCCTCGGCGGAATACCTTGATAACACAATCAAGGAAAATTTTGCATGGCTATGATTCAGGGAATAATGCGGCTTTTTTGTTCTTTGGGAAAAAACAGTAAGGCTCCTTCGCTGCGCCGTTTTTGGCGGGACCGCCAGTTCCATGATAATCGACAGGCATGATTTTGAGGGAGATATCCTTAACCTAATAGATGAAGCCCATAAATATGTTTTAAAGAATATCAACATCGGGATGAAGCTTAAAGGAATAGAACGGGAAGATGTACCGGAAATATCTTCGGAAGCTACACGGGAAGCAATCATTAATGCATTTTGTCATAGGGATTACCGTGATCCAGATTTTATCCGGATAGCCATATTTAAAGACCGGGTGGAAATTAGAAATCCGGGCGGTCTTTACGAAGGACTCACCATAGAAGAATTGAGAAATGGCAATATTTCAAAGCGAAGGAATCCTTTAATAGCAGAACTTTTGCGCAGAATTGGATTGGTGGAAGCCTGGGGACGAGGTATTCCACTTATCCTGGAAAAGGGACCGGAATATTCATAACCGGTTTCAACCGTCCTTCCTTTATGAAAACTACCGATAAGGGATTAACCCTACAAGAAATAACAGTAATTGATTTGATTAAAGGATATCCCAGGATAACCCGGAAAGAAATGGCAGATAAATTAGGACTTTCAGAAGATGGTATCCGGTATCATACTGACAAATTGAAGAAAATAGGTCTTTTAAAGCGTGTTGGAGGGAAGAAGGCTGGCTACCGGGAGGTTGTGGATAGGTTATTGTAAAGTGTATAAAGGTAATAAATTATGAAGAATCAACCAAGTCAAAGTCTTGATAAAATCTATTTTATACGATATTTAAATACAATTATGCTGTCAAATGAAGATAATTTTATTGATTCAGAATGGAATGAATTGCTGCAAAGTATTGATGAAGGTTTTAAAAAGGAAGTCAATCAACTTAATCAGCTTTCTGAGAATACTGATCCAAGAGATTATGAGTTCTTGGGTGAAGGTTATTCCATTGCATTAGATATATCAAGCAATATGTTTGCTGCATTACTCGTATCAGTTTGGGCAGAGATTGAATTACTGATGAAAAAGTACAATAATGAGTGATTGGAAAGTCGGCACTTGGGAAATAGAAATATCACTCGAATATAGGAAACGTTTGACAAACTTGGTCTGAATGAGGATGAGATAGCGTTCTATGATGCCCTTTCGGACAACCGGAGTGCACGGTATTCCTCACTTCCCGTCGATCATTATTTTAGCTTTTGATTCTATCAGATCGGTCTTGACTCCGGTAATGTCTCCTGTTTTTTCATTGAAAAGGAAAAACCTGATTTTGTACTTCGAAAAATTTTACGAAAATATACAACGGGAGGTTTTTTATCAGTCGACAGAAAATTACCTGTCTTGTTTCAACAGGGATGGGGTAATGATTTTTGTGTTTTTATCGATCGCCCTCGAGATAACCATGGAGTTCGCCGAACATCTTCACGATGCGCTTTTTGACGACCTGTTCCGGGAAGACCGTCTTGAGAAAACCGGTCAGATCGTCAAGCCCCTTCGGTTCGTTTCCGGTGAAATATTCCCGTATGTTGGCGATAAAATAGTCATAGTATTCCTTTTCTTCCTTTTTATATTCGGTGAGTTCCGAAAGGAATGTCTTTTTTTCCCGCAATGGAATCGTGTCGAGGACGAAATAAAGACTCCACATATCCTTGATATATTTGTAATCGCTTTCATTCGTGCTTCTGTTGGCAAAGGATATTCCCTTTACAAAAAAGTAGGCCGAAGGTTTGAGTATATTGTATCGTATGCCGGTTTTCCCGGCCGGAATCGCCACTTCCTGCCGGTGCGATTCTTTTAACATAAACTCGACGGTTTCAAGCGGTATCAGATTGACCCCGGCGCCGAGGATTTTTTTCTGAAAAAGGGCGGGGTCGGCGAACTCGTGACTCAGGAAATCGAGTCTCATCTTTTTCTCGTTTCCATCGCCGTATAACGCCCAGATGTCGAATGGTGCCGCTTCACCCTCGTACACCGGTTCGGTCATGTAATCGCCGGATTTCATCAGTTTGTCCAGAATAAGGGGGGAAAAAGGCTTGTATCGTTCGTGCAGGGCGAAATCGATATCGACTGTTTTGACGACAAAGACGTCCTCTTTCAGTTTCCAGAGGTAATTGATATAGATGAAAGGAAGCCAGCCGCCGATGAGGACGATCGTTTCCCTGTATTGTTCCAGATCTTTTAACACGTTCAGGAATCTTTTTTCCTGTTCATCGCCATGCAAGAAAGTTGCCATCGACTCCTCCCAATTGTTTTTCGAAATACGCTTTTTGCGGTTCCGCGATGACCGTATCCGTGACGGACAGAAAGAGATATGTATAAAAATCCGACGGCAGCATGACACCGTTCCGTCCGGCCGCGTATTTCCTCAGGAATAATTTGTAACGCGGCAGGATGACGGTGATGTTTCCCCCGAACCCGACCTTCAATAATTTAAAATCCATTTGAAATTCGGCGAGGCGTTCACCGTAAAAAATCCTCCGGTCCGGGATGAGGAGGGATAACCCCGTCACCGTCGCCTGGATCAGTTCTCCGCGTATGCCTGAAAATCTTCCGGGATAGAATTCGATTCCGCGGCCGATGAGGTCGTTGACGAGTTCGGTATCCGGGCGTTTCGATACGAAGCCGATCGCTTTCTCTTCGTTATTTCTGAAGTTTTCGACGCACATGCCGAGAAGCTGCTGAGGATTGACGAGTTTCGAAATACTGTTCCGGCCGCGCGGGCTTTTCCTCTCGAGGACTCCCTGCCCGATGAGATAATTGAAAAAAGAAACGACGGAAGGCCTGTGGCAGTCCGCAAAATCTCCCGTTTTCCATTGCCTGTCGGGTTCGCAGAGAAGACGGTATGCAATAATGAAATGGGTATCGGTAAAACGCATAAATTGTACCGTATTTAACATTTTATTATATCCGGTACATTTAATCAAGCAGAAAAACTATTGTTTTCCGCCCCTTATTCCTCCGGGAGTGTTGTGATGAAATCGGCGACCAGATTGAGGTTCGCTCTTTCATGCCTCCACGATGTATCGCCGTGTTTCCCATACTGGGGATCAGCCGCAACGACAATGACCATATTCAGCTTTTTTAAAAACGCGATCTGCTGGCCGCCGTGTCCCCACGCGAGACTGTAGGTATGCTTCCCCGACGTGACCGACCACCATTGATACCCGTAGCCGATATCCCGGAAGTTCCTGCCGACGTGGTACTGCCACGCGTTTTTTGAATACACTTCAAGCGATTCGGCGATCCAGGCGGCGGGCACGATCTGTGCGCCGTTATACGCACCGTCATTGAGATACAGCAGGCCGAATTTCGCCATATCGCGGGCTGTCAGGTGGAGTTCGGCGTGACCGAGGTAATACCCTTCCCAGTCCTGCGTCCATTTTCCGGGATCGATGCCGAGCGGTGAAAAAAGATGTTCTCCGGCAAACGCCCTGAGATCGGTTTTCACCGCCCTTGCGACAATGACGCCCAAAAGGTGTGATGTCAGGTTGCTGTAGTGAAACGAAGACCCCGGGTCCTTAATGAGGGGCACATCGATCAGATCGGAGGGCCGGAATCCGTGATACAGGAGTTCGAATAATTTCGGGGTCGACTCCTCCCAGGGGTACCCGGCGCGCATCTGAAGCATGTGCCGTATCGTAATTTGTTTTTTGCGTTCGTCCTTTATGCGTGCGGCCAGTTCCGGAAAGAATGACATCATCTTCTCGTTTATTCCCGTGATGTGCCCCTGTTGTACGGCAATTCCCACCAGCGCGGAAACGAAGCTTTTCGTTACCGACTGCAGGCTGTTCTTTATCCAGATCGCGCCCTTGTTGTAATAGTCTTCTGCGATAATAAAGCCGTTTTTTACGACAAGAAGGCCGTATATCGACTCGACGTTCATCGCATTGTAATAAAGCCGCGCAAGCAGCATCGGATCGACACCCTGTTCTTCGGGAGTGGATGTTTTCCAGCCGTCGTCCTGTACATGCGGTGTGTAATCGATTTTCGCAAGGACTTCCGGGTCCGGTGCGGAGCTGCATTGCGTACAGCCGGTTACTATGGAAAGAACAAGGATGATAAGAAAATTAAAAGAAGAGAATCGGCATGTATGACGCAGGTCATATGGACTGCCGGTTTGTTTTTTGTTTATTTTCATAATTAAATTTTTCATTGAACGGGATCATTGTCAATGATCGAAATGACCTTTTTATTCGATTATCATCCGTTTTTACAGAATAAACCGGCGTCAGGCGGAATGGTGCATCATTTAACGGCAATTACCGGGCGTGATGTCCGCAGATGTGCCGGCATCGCGATAGAATTCCGGCCGGTTTAACTGGATGAATTACCGCATAATATATCATGCCGTCTGTGCGGGGTATGTTCCCCGTTCATACCTGTAGTCGATCCTTTTAAGTATTTTCCGGCTGACTATCAGAAATATGAGGACGATACTATATAATATAATGCCGGGAAAGAACGTATGAAACACAAGCATGAGAAGCAACGATGAGGATAGGCAGATCAACTCAAGAATTAAAAATAAAACCGCAAGCCCGTAAACAAAAACCGTGTGAAATTCTTTGCTTTTGTAAACCGATATTCGTAACGACATTTTCTGGATGATGAGGATTAATGAAAGAATAAATAAAACGATAACGGCAAAGGGAATAATCACGGATCCTCCTTTTCGATCAAAGGACCGATAAGGGAAATAATCCCGATAATGTCAGCTGAATGCTTGTGAGATGTCCGGGCCGTAAGTGCAAAAAGAAAGCGGACTTTCTTTCAGTCAATCCGTCATATCTTGCATTAAATTACGCTTTGATACCGCTATTTGAGTGCCTTATCGATTTCCGGTTTGTTGAATCCCACGATGATCTTGCCGTTGATATCGACGACCGGGACACCCATCTGCCCCGATTTTCTCACCATTTCTTCCGCTTTTTGTCTGTCATTCGCGACATTGTATTCGGTGAATTTGACTCCTTTTTCCTTCAGGTAGTCTTTCACCTTTCCGCAGAATCCGCATGCGGGGGTCGAATAAACGATAATAGCCATACCGGTCTCCCTTATATTGTCTTTTTTCCGTCTTCGAACAATTTCTGAAGACGCGAGGTCAGTTCCCTGAATTTTGCTTCATCGGTCAATTTGAAATACGCGCGGACCGCCGGGTCTGATTGATCGAATACCACGATATCCTTTTCCACGCTGCAAATGAAATTTGCGAGGTAGACGGGGAATATGACATTCATGTATTCTCTGGGTCCGGCGGTCGGCTCATGATGCCATCTGATTGCGGCAACGAGTTGTTTTGGGAAACTCCATTTTTCCGCCATCTGTGCTCCCGTTTCGGCATGATTGAGTCCGACGGTGATATCTTCGACGAGATTGATCGAAATTCCCTTTTCGATGCAATATTTCACGATCTTGTCGACGACATCCGGATGAAGTGAGGAGAGGATGATTTTTCCGAGGTCATGGAGAATGCCGCCGATAAACACGTCATCGAGGACATCTCCCCGCAATCCGTTGTTCCGTGCGATGTTATACGCGTAGGTGGCGACCCTGAAGGAGTGTTCCCAGAGCTCTTTCATCTCCCTGTATTTTTTTTCAAGGATTGTCTGTGTTCCGTAGGAATAGAGAATATTCCGTAATGCCCGCATGCCTACGAGTTTGACCGCGTCCGCGATTCTTTCGATACGTTTGGCGACACGGTAGATGGGAGAATTGACGAGCTTGAGCAATTCCGCAGTGAGTGCGGGGTCCGCCTTGATGTGTTTCGCTATTTCATTGATATCGACTTCCGGATCAGCGGTCAGCTTCTGGAGGTACAGTATCGTATCCGGGAAACTGGGAAGCGAATTGATCTCCTTCACTACCGCGTTTGTTAATAGATCGACCTGTTCGACATGAATGTTTGAAAAGGGAACGCTGATCCGCGAAATTGTCTCGTCGTTTTTGACTTCGAGTTCGAAGGCGTCTTCGCTCAGTCCGATCTTTTTCAGCATGAGAATGAGAATGATAATACCAAGTCCGGCGCCCTCCGTGTTGTCCATCACCGTGTTGAATGCGTCGGTAATCGATTTATAGGCCCTCGCCCGCGCGATCCTGTCGAATACCCTCATGTGTTCCACCCGGTTGATGGTGACATTGTTATGGACCGATATGATAAATGATTTTCCTTTTGTCTGAAAGACGATTTTGATATAGAGGCCTTTCTGTTTTTGCATCTCCAGATAATGATTGATATTGTCGAGGGTTTCCGTCTTGAAGTTTTTCATGCCGATCTGGTAGTCGTCCTGGTTTTCGATATCGAGGTCCTTCTCCTCGAAATAGACGCGTTTCGTATTCGCTTTTTTCGCGTTAACGGCAAGTTCCTTGAGGCAGTAGGAAAGGGGATTTTTCAGTTTTTCATATCCCAGTTCGACAAGAAATTTTCCCAATATCTTTTCCACATACATTTCCGTTTCGTGTGACAGGGTAAAGGATTTTATAATGATGGGAATTGAATTGCTGATCGCCTTCCGGATCTCAGCGCTGCCCAGTTTATCGACCATCTCGCTTTTTACCTTGAATAATGTGCGTGACGTATCACGTCCCGTAACGGGTAATTTAAACTATACCGGTATTTAAAAAAAAGTCAAGAGTAAGACGGTGATAGGTCGTTCGTCCGGTCGTTTGCGAATGCACTATCCGCTGTATTCCTTGACCCGTTTGGCAAGTTCTCTGAGTCTGTCTTCGACAAGCCTGTTAAGGGAGCCTTCGGGGTATTTTTTCGAATCGTCCCGCTCGCCGGCATCCATGCCGGTCAGGATTTGGATGCCCTCGTCAATGGTCCGGATCGCGTAGATATGAAAGCGACCTCCCTTTATCTCTTTTTTGACGTCTTCCGAAAGGATGAGATTCTTGATATTCTGAACGGGGATGATGACCCCCTGGTTTCCCGTAAACCTCCGCTGCTTGCAGACATTGAAGAATCCTTCCACTTTTTCCGTTACCCCCCCGATGGGCTGGATTTCTCCCATCTGGTTGACGCTTCCGGTCACGGCGATATCCTGCCTGAGTCCGACATTGGAGATGGCGGACAACAGGGCGTACACTTCCGCTGACGATGCCGAATCGCCGTCGATATTCGTGTAGGATTGTTCGAAACAGATACTGGCCGTTACGGAAAGCGGGAAATCCCGTGTATAGCGGCTTCGGAGGAGGCCTTCGAGAATCAGAATGCCTTTGTCGTGAAACTCCCCGGAAAGGCCGGATTCCCGTTCGATGTTGATAATGCCGGAATCGCCGGGAGAAATTCTCGCGGTGATAAGCGTGGGTTTACCGAACGAATAATATCCCCTGTCATAGATACTCAGGCCGTTCACCTTTCCCACTGCCGTTCCGTCCACAGAGAGAATGATATCCCCATTGACGATAAGTTCCCGGATTTTTTCTTCCGGCAGATTGAAAAGGTAGTTTCTTTCTCTGATCGCCCGCTTTACGGCGTCTTCGTCGATGTATTTTTTTTTCATCTTTCCCGCCCAGTAATCCGATTCCTTGATAATGTCGGAAATCATCGAAAACCTTGTTGAAAAACAGTCCTTTCGCTCCGCGATCCGTATGCCGTATTCGATCACCCTCACGATCCCGTCCGGACGAATCGGCTTGAGATTGTGTTCCTCCGCGATACGGACAATAAAGGAAACATAACTCCGAAGGTTGCCGGGGGTTCTGTCGATCACCGAATCGAATTCCGCGTTTACTTTGAAGAGCTTCTGGAAGTCTTCATCCATTGAATAGAGGATATCGTAGAGATGGGGATTGCCGATAATGATGACCTTCACATCGACATCGCAGGCTTCCGGCTTGATTTTCGACCCCGGTATAAGCACGGAGCCCTCGATCTGCTGTATATCGACCTTGCCGGTCATAAGCGCGTTTTTAAGGCTGAACCAGCAGAAATCGTCCCGCAGGACATCGTCCGCATTGAGGACGAGGAAACCGCCGTTTGCGTGAATGAGGGAGCCGGCCCTGATCATCAGAAAATTGGTTTTTACCTCACCTCCCAGTTCGACCCTGGATTCTATCGAACCAAAGAGGTTGGTGTAGGTGGGGTGCTGTTCGAATATGATGGGCACAGATGTACTGTCGGCATTATCAACAACGATATTCACCCCGTAGCGGACCAGGGCGGATCTTCCTTCCCTGTTTTTTTCAAGTGACCCCAGAGTGAATAAAAAGATGTTCTCGGAAATATCCTCGCACAGATCCTCGAGGTATTCCTTGATTTTCTCACCTGAATATTTGCCCGTCAGATGTTCGATTTCAGTTTCGATAAGGGGCCGTGTCTCCCGTATACCGAGATCGCGGATTTTTTCATCGGTTTCGGCCCTGGATGCCCTGAGTACCTTGAATATTTTTTTCATTTCGTCCATGTATTCGAAATATTTCTGCCTGGTTTTATTCCAGTACGAGCTGTCGATCTCGCCCGACTGGACGAGTGATTGCAATTCGTCGAAATCCACGGCACGGCCCTGATACAGGGGAACGATATCGGTGACCTGTTCGTCTCCCTCCCCGATCTGTACGATCTGAAACCCTTCCCTTGAAAGATGGGATTCGAACTCGGTGAGTTTCCTGTTTTCGTTCTGCTCCAATACCTTGACGATTTTGTCTTTTTTTGTTTGAAACATCCTGCTTTCGAGGCGCAATTTTATTGCCGATTTGAGATGTTCGATAAGCTGATGCATGTCCTTTTTAAAGGCCTTTCCCTCTCCTCTGGAAAAGTAAAGCACACGCGGCCTGTCCGGTCTCCGGAAATTATAGACATAGCCGATATCCCGGAGGTTTTTTTTGCTCGACCTGACGTTTTTGAGAATTTTTCTGATTGCGGTTCGCTTTCCCGTGCCCGAAAGTCCCGTGACGAAGATATTATATCCTTTCGCCTGAATTTCCGTTCCCATTTTCAACGCTTTCAGAGCGCGGGGCTGACCGATGATCTCGAACTCCTCCGATGTCTCGAGGCATGATTCGATATCCTCGATGGAAATATCCAGAGAAAGCTCTTCCACGGAGAGTGTTTCAGGCGAACCATGTTTTTTTTGTTTCAAAAAAGACCCTCTATGAACTCTTTATTTGTCTGATGAATTCGGGGATGACCTCAAAGAGATTCCCGACAATGCCATAGTGTGCCACGTCAAAAATCGGAGCACGGGGATCCGAGTTGATTGCCACAATGATATCCGATCCTTTCATGCCCGCCAGGTGCTGTATGGCCCCAGAAATACCGCATGCGATATATACCGTGGGATTCACCGTTTTTCCGGTCTGTCCTACCTGATGCGAGTACGGAATCCAGTCCGCGTCCACCGCGGCACGGGAAGCACCGACGGCGCCGCCCAGCGCCTTTGCGAGCTCTTCGATCAATGCGAAATTCTTGGGGTCCCTGACGCCCCTTCCCCCGGAAACGATGATGTCGGCTTCGGAAAGATTGACGGTATCCGTCTCCTCTTCGACGAACTCGAGCACTTCTATCTGGGCTTCGGGAATCGGGATATGATTCATTTCCGTGATCTTCCCTTCGTATCCGTCGATCAGCGCGGCCGGTTTCATCACCTTGTGACGGACCGTCGCCATCTGCGGCCGGTGGTTTTTGCAGAGAATCGTTGCCATGATATTGCCCCCGAAAGCCGGTCGTGTCTGTTTCAGGAGGTTTTCAGCCGTATCCATGGCCAGCTCCGTACAATCGGCGGTTAGTCCGGTAAGCAGCTTTGCCGCGACTTTTGGCAGCAGCGACCTGCCGATGACCGTTCCGCCGCCCAAAAATATTTCCGGTTTTGTTTCGATGATGATATCCGAAACCAGTGACGCCTGGATATCTTCGGCAAAGTCGCCGATCCGGGGGTTGTCGATCATAAAGACTTCATCCACCCCGTATGAAATGATCTCTTCGGCAAGCGGTTTTACCTTGTGCCCGACCAAAATCGCGCTGATGGGGACGTTTCTGCTTTCTTTGAGATTTCGCGCCACACCGATTATTTCGGGAACCACGGAGGAGAGTTTCCCGTGCCTGTGCTCCGCGTACAGGCAGATGCCGGAATAATCTTCCGTTTTCTGACCGACAAATGTCCGTCTCGTAATGACGATCGCATTGAATTTTTTACAGGCATCGATACAGGCCCCGCAGAGTGTGCATTTCTCGTTGATCACCGCTTTCTTGTCGATGAGGGCGATCGCCGCATAGGGACACACCTTGATGCACAGCCCGCAGCCGACACATTTTTCAGTAATCACCTTGATTCCGCTCATGAGGCGTCCTCCTTCTTCGTTCCCATAGGAAGTCCCGCCGCGTGCAGATGATCGATAAGCTGTTTGACCATATCGCCGGGCTCTCCCTGAAATATTTTTCCTCCACTCGGTTTTGGCGGGGTAAAGATTTTTATCACCTGGGTGGGAGAGCCGGTCAGGCCGATACGTTCCATATCGACATCGAGGTCGTCTTTCGTCCAGACCGCGACCTCTTCCTTTTTCGCACGCATTTTCCCTTTCAGCGAGGGAAGCCGCGGTTCGTTGATTTCCTTGACAACGGTGAGAATCACGGGAAGTTTCGTTTTCAACCGCAGGTAACCGTTTTCGAGCAGCCGTTCTACAACGATATAACCGGATGAGTCTATCGCTTCGATTTTTCTCACATCCGTGATATGCGGAAGCGAAAGGTTTTCGGCTACCCCCGGACCGACCTGTCCGGTATCGCCGTCGATCGCCTGTTTGCCCATGAGAATGATATCCGCGCCGTCCAGTGCGTTGATTCCCGCCGCAAGGGTATAGGCCGTTGCCAGGGTATCCGACCCTGCAAAAGCCCTGTCGGAAAGGAGGTACGCATTATCGATTCCAAGGCTGATCGCCTCCTTCAGTGAGATCGATACCTGCGGTGGGCCCATTGATAAGGCGATCACTTCTCCCCCGTACTTTTCCTTGATACGGAGGCCTTCTTCGAGGGCATACATATCGAACGGATTGATGATAGATTCGACCCCTTCACGGATGAGGGTATTTGTTTCGGGATTGATCTTGACGTTCGTCGTATCCGGTACCTGTTTTATGCATACTATCACCTTCACCTGTTCAATCCTTTCCCCGTGCGCTTTCCTTGATAAGCTGAAGTGCGATAACTTCCCGCTGAATCTGGTTGGTCCCCTCGTAGATCTGGGTTATCTTCGCGTCGCGCATCATCTTTTCCACCGGGTACTCTTTCATGTACCCGTAGCCGCCGAAGACTTGCACCGCGTCCGTTGTGACCTTCATTGCGGTATCCGAAGCAAAGAGTTTCGCCATGGACGATATCTTCGAGACGTTTTTGACACCCGAGTCGATGGTCTTTGCGGCCTGGAGAGTGAGCGCCCGTGCCGCCTCGACTTCCGTCGCCATGTCCGCGAGGAGAAACTGTATCCCCTGGAATGAGGAAACGGGTTGTCCTTTCTGGTGCCGTTCGCGGGAATAGGCGACCGCCTTTTCCAGGGCGCCTGCGGCAATACCGACCGCCTGTGAGGCGACTCCCGGTCTCGATTGGTCGAAGGTCTTCATCGCGATAAGAAAACCCTGGCCTTCCCTTCCCAGAAGATTTTCCTTCGGGACCTTGCAGTCCTGAAAAATAAGTTCCCGGGTCGCCGAAGCGCGGATTCCCATCTTGTTTTCCTTTTTCCCGAACTCGAATCCGGGCGTTCCCTTTTCGACCAGGATGGCCGAAGAGCCGCGCGCTCCGCGTGAGGGATCGGTGATCACGATGACCGTATTGATAAATGCTTCACCCCCATTGGTAATCCACTGCTTGGTGCCATTAATTATATAATTGTCGCCGTCGAGCTCGGCGCGCGTTTTGATCGCGGCCGCATCGCTTCCCGCATCCGGTTCGGTGAGGGCGAACGCGGCAAGAATTTCTCCCGTTGCAAGCCGCGGCAGGTATTTTTTCTTCTGTTCCTCATTCCCGAAAAGGATGATGGGAATCGTGCCCAAAGCGGATGCGGCGTAGGAGAGTGAAATACCGCCGCATGCCTTTGAAAGTTCCTCGACAACAAGACACATTTCAAAGACACCGCCGCCCAGGCCGCCGTATTCTTCAGGTATGAAGACGCCGAAGAGATCGGACTGGCCCATGATTTTGACAATGTCCCAGGGGAATATCCCCGCCTCATCGTATTCCAATGCAACAGGCTCTATTTTTTCTTTGGCGATTTTTGCAGCAAGATCTTTGATCATCTGCTGTTCTTCTGTTAGAAAGTAGTTCAACGTAGGTCCTCCATAAAAAAGATCTATCCCTGATTTTTTTCTTTTTGATACGTACAAGGATGTCATGTATATTAGTAGTTGTTTCCTTTCATTGTCAAGGGGTGAAAAAGACTTGATCAAAGCGGTGAAAAGGCTATAATGATGGCATGACAGCGGGTGAATTCGATGCCGTCATGCATGAACTCCTTCAGATTGATCTTGTCAGGGGAACGGACGCTTCTCTCAATGGATTACAGGTCGGAAGGAAGGAAAAGGAGATTCAAAAGGTCGCGTTCGCCGTGGATGCATCGCTTCAAAGTTTCGAACAGGCCGCGCGGGAGGACGCGGACCTCATCTTTGTCCATCACGGACTGCTCTGGAGCAAACAAGAACGGATCGTCGGGAATTTGTACAAACGTCTTGCTTTTCTCGCCGGCCGCGATCTTTGTCTCTATGCGGTCCATCTTCCCCTCGATATGCATCCCGAACTCGGGAACAACATCGGAATCGCAAAGCGACTCGGCCTTGCTTCACCGGAACCCTTTGGGTCGTACAAGGGTGTGAAAATCGGTTTTAAGGGGCGATTCGAAACACGAAAAACAATCGATGAGATCACGGACCTTCTTTTGAGTAAAAAGGAAAACCGGCCGTTTGTCCTTCCTTTCGGACCGGAAAAAATAGAGACGGTCGGTATCGTGTCCGGCGGTGATCCGAAGTCGGCACTGCAGGCGATCGAGGAAGAACTCGATCTCTTCATTACCGGTGACGCTTCTCATGAGATCTATCACGAGTGCCTCGAAGCGGGACTCAACGTCATCTTTGCGGGGCATTATCTTACCGAAGTGTGGGGTGTCAAACAGGTCGCGGAGTATCTGAAAAAAAACACGGATCTCGAAACGCTTGTCCTCGATATCCCCACCGGTTTGTAAACCGGAGGTCTTGAATATCCCCGCATTATCGAATACTATTTGACTACCGGGCTTATGTGGTTATTTTCTATGAAATGCGTCCCGGTTCTCGTGCCGGGCTTGCCGTATGGGCACGTTATCAATGTAATATAGAGGAGAGAACATTCGTGAGCGACGAAACGAATCGGAACACAACAGGAAAAGATTTCCTCATCACAAGGGTCGTCCCGTTCAGCCTTTCTGCGGGAATACTCCTCATCGATCAGATCGTGAAGCTGCTGATTGTCATCAACCTTCCCCTTCGCGCATCGATAAATATTCTGGGAGATTTTCTCAAGTTAACCCATGTGCGGAACAAGGCGATTGCGTTCGGTATCGGTGGAAACCTGCCGGGAGGGCTAAAAGAGGTGCTTTTTTTCGTGCTGCCCCTGCTGGTAATCGTGTTTCTGGTAATTTTTATTCTCCGTTCCAACGATCTCAAACCCCTTCAGCGATGGACGCTTTGTGCCATCGTTGGCGGCGGACTCGGCAATATCATGGACAGAATTATCCGGCCTGAGGGGGTCGTGGATTTTATCGATATGGATTTCTTCGATATAACGATAAAAGGGATCATCGATATAAAACGATGGCCGACCTACAACCTTGCCGATGCCACCATTGTCGTGGGTATCTGTATCCTCGTCGTCTCGATGATTATTGAAGAGATCCGTGCAAAAAAAGAAAGGAATGAAAAATGAATAAAATTGTCAATACGATTCTTTTTATTTTCGTTGCAACGATAGTGAATATCATTATCATGATCGCCCTCTTTCTGATCCCTTACATTCTGCTTGCTTTGATTTTGCGTGAAAATATGGAACACATCCTTATCGTACTCTGGGTGGTTCTTCCCCTTTTTGCGATGGGCGGCGGGCTTTTTATCTATTCGAAAATCATGAATTATATATCCGCAAAAATCGATATGCAGAAGTACTTTCATCCGATTATAAAACCAAAGAAATAGCAGCCCGAAACGGAGCGTTTCACTCAATACCCGTCGGAACGTGATATGTTGATATCCTTTTTATAGAGGTCGTTGTATACGAATCCTCTGTTCCGCAATTTGTCCTTGATTTCCTGGGGGAATGGAATCAGCCGCCAGAATATTCCCCGTACTTCCCGGTCGAGTTTTTGGGTTCCCTCGCATTCCTTTGTAATCCAGAGGATATAATCGTTGATAAAGTATTCCTTTACATCGCCGCGGAGTTTCCGGCTTTCAAACCACCGATAATAGTGACCCGTGATTCCTTCCTCCATCCAGTAGTGCAGCGCCTTTTCCTTGGCGACCTGCCACCTGAGATCGGCCAGCGCGGAAATAACGGCGAGCCTGAGATTTTTCGTGAACAGCGGAACAGCTATTCTTCCCCTGCCTGTCGCCCTGTTTTTCCGTTCGAAGGGTTCCCAGCATATTCCCCGTTCGCCGTAATTGGGGAGAATGATGAGGTGGGGAACGATCCGTGTCGTCCGGTTTTTATAGGTCCTGAGAAAGAGACCGGGATCGAGTTCCTCGACCCTCGCCATCTGGTTTATGATATTCTCCCTGGTCCCGAGTTCACGGAAATTGGGCCTGAAATAGTGCTTGATAAGAATCGGGAAGTGATTTCCTTTTCTTCCCACGCAAAGCTTGTTCATCTGCCGTATGGTGGTAAACTCCGAGATTACCGTCTGCGTATCCGCAGCCGTCCCGGAGATTCCTTCGGTTTTTTTATCGAGGGTTTCGATGTTTTGATCGATGCTTCGGAGAATGTGACAGCACCGGACGATTTCACGGTCCAGTAAGCCCAATTTTTTCAAAATATCGGAGACGGAACTCAGCGCCCTTTTCTGCTCGGGCGAGTATTCGATCTCGAGTCCGTCGAACTCAAAGGCATTGTCATGATTCCGGATGACCTTTATCATCTCGATCAACTGTATTTCATAATCGTCCCGTTGCGCGATTTTGTTTTTTAGCAGGAGAATTTCCGAATCACGCTGGCCTTTTGCCTGATCGATTTTATCGAGCATTTTTTGTCCTTCGTCTTTTTTCACCCGTTTCAATTCATCGGTTGCCGATATGCCGACCTCGCCCGCCGCGATCTTTATCATCCATTCATCGAGGTAATGAACGGGTTCATCTGTTCTGTTTTCCAGAATGATGCGGCTAATAATGGAAAGCTGTTCGGATGAAAGGAGGGTGGGGGAAAGCAGGCCGTAACGGAGAAGGCATTTTTTGTACAGAGAGGTAGTGGCGGTGACCTTCGAAGCGACTGCGGCGGCAAGATTCCAGTACGCTGAAATAAGCCGCCCCCGGAACATCGATTTGTCCTGCGGGTCTCCGGCGTTAAGGAATTTTGAAAGCAACTCATGAACGCGGGCAGCCGCGTCGCCTTCCCCCGCAATCACCTTTTTGTAATAATCCTTTTCCCTGAAAAATGATTTGGGAGATTCTTCCGTTTCAATGATTTTTTTAAATTGTGCGGGAGGCATCCCGACGGCCTCGCCGGTATCCCCTGCGTTCCTTGTACCGATGATGTCGTCCAAAGATGGGGATCCGCCCCTGCCTTCATCCTGTGAAATCAGTTCCGCGATGGCCGGGTCAAGTTCGCCTTTAAATTTATCTGTCACGCTTCATCAATCGTTTAAAAAGAATATGGAGGCGACGGGAATTGAACCCACGACCTCGTGAATGCCATTCACGCGCTCTAGCCAACTGAGCTACGCCCCCATGATATGTTTCCGGGTATTATGTCATGGTATCGGGTTATATGTCAAGTGTAAAAGACGGATACATCGACATCGCCGTCGTGAGACCTGGTTTTTTTATTTGACGCAGCGGTATTATTTGAATAAAATACCACTCCGATCACAATCGTGATTGTCATCGTCAATCACTCGCCGCGCGTATGGCCCGTGAATGATCGGAACCGGCCATGAGAAAAAGGAAAAACATATGGTTGGAAAGATCGATTTGAACCGGGTATTCGTAAAAAAACTCATATCGCTCGCTGTCCCGCTTTTTCTTCAGTCTGTGGCGATGTCGCTACTGAGTTTTATCGATGTGATCATGGTCGGCCAGCTCGGGGATACGGTTGTCGCCGGCGTGGGGATCGGTAACCAGATCAATTTCATACGTATTATTCTGACCTTTGGAACGGCGTTGGGAGTGGGGGTTTTTATCGCCCAGTACTGGGGGGCAAAGGACATCGGCCGTCTGCACCGCTTTCAGGGAATCGGACTGGCGCTTTCGCTTTTAATCGGTATCGTGTTCTCTCTATTTTCAATTTTTTTCCCCCGCCTCATCATCTCCCTCTATTCGGACGATCCGGGAGCGATAATGGTCGGTTCCGGGTATATCCGGATACTCGGAATATCGTTTATCATCAACAGCGTTGCCATAATCTTTTCCCAGGTTCTTCGCAGTACTGAAAATGTCAAAATACCGCTTTTTTCCAGTGTATTGGGATTCGGACTTAATACCCTTCTCAACTATCTTTTGATTTTCGGAAATTTCGGTTTTCCCCGGTTGGGGTATCAAGGGGCCGCAATCGCCACCGTCATATCGAGATTCGTCGAAGCGGGATTTTTGCTTGTCGTCACCTATGTGAAACGGCTTCCGACCGCCTCGTCATTAAGGCAGCTTATCGATTGGGACCTCCGGTCTGTCGTACGGTTTTTCAGGATAGGAGGGCCGATAATCCTGCATAACGGATTCTGGATCATCGGTGTCAATATCTATACAATGGTGTACGGCAAGGTCAGTACCGAAGCCCTTGCCGCATTTTATATCTGTAAATCATTTGAAAGCGTCTCCAACATGCTTTTTTCCGCCTTCGGAAACTCGAGCGGTATCATGCTGGGAAACCGGCTCGGTGCGGGCGAATTCGAAACCGCCCGCACGTACGCCTACAATTTCTTTTTTCTCGAATTTCTGGTCGCCGCTTTCTTTGCAGCGGTCTTTATCCTGGGCAGGCCGGTCTTTGTCATGATGTACAATCTTTCCGACACATCGGTTTATTATCTCTCGGTAATTCTCGTCATTTTCGGCCTGTTCACTTTCCCGAAGGCGGGCAATATCGTCCTGAACATGGGAATTCTCAGAAGCGGCGGTGACACGACCTTTGCCATGTTCCTCGATCTGGGGGCGGTCTGGCTTTACGGGGTCCCCATGGCCTTTATCGGGGCTTTTGTGCTGAAGCTTCCCGTTTATATCGTTATCGGACTGGTAAGCCTGGAAGAGGTGATCAAGTTCACTGTCGGCTATCTCCGCTTTAAAAGCGGCCGCTGGCTGAGAAACCTGACGGAGTAACCGGTATACTCGAAGAAATTCGCCGGAAAAAACCGGAAAATCGGCATTGATCATTGCCATTAACACGCTTTTTATCTATATTATTTCGGATACGAAATATTCGATACGGAAATAAAAGGATATGGGAAACGAGATTCTATTAATCGAGTTATTGAATAACATAAGGAAGAGGTTGTTGAAACGATTGTCTCCGCTTAAGAAGGAAGGTCCATTGTCGTTCGCGGAAATACTTGTTCTCCACAAGCTGTACCATAGGAAAAAGTGCAGGGTAACCGATCTCGCCCGGGAATTCGGTATACCGCCCAGTACCCTTACCGGGATGCTTGACCGGCTGGTGATACAGGGGTTTATCGAACGCGGCATGGACCCGAATGACCGCAGGGGTGTTATTTTAACCGTTACTGAGGCTACCGTAAAATTAGTGCGGGAAAGGATTGCCGCCGTCACGGAATCATTAAGAGGGATATTTCTGTCCTTGCCGCCCGAAAGACAGGAGCGATTGATAATCGAGTTACAATATGTTCTGGAGTGTCTGGAGCGTGAAGAAAAAAAATGATTATTTATACAACAAGGAGTGGATATGACGATAGCAGAAATCCATCTCAGATGGTCTGTAACGAGAATGAACGTGAGAAAATATTTCTTCCCGGCCAATATAGTTCTCCTTACGCTTTGCTTTACGCTGCCGCTTTGGTCCGAGGCGCCTGTTTTTTCAGTGGAAGATGCAGTCAAGGCGGCGATGGAAACAAATCCGGGTATCGAAAGCGCGCACTGTGAGTGGCTGTCGGCATCGGCGAAAGCGGAAGCGGCGCAATGGCGCCGGTTTCCTTCCCTTTCCGTTTCTGCCGGTTATCAGCGATTAAGCGAGTTGCCTCCGGCTTCCATGGAGATCGACAATCCTTTCGGCCCCGGTACCGTTTCCTTCGACTATCCGCCGTCATTGATAAATATGTATTCGTTCGATGTCAATCTTCAGTATCCCGTTTTTTCGGGTTTCCGAATACGGGAAGCCGCGGCGATTGCGTCGCTTCAGGCCGATGGTAAATTGGTCACTCTGGAGATGGTAAAATTGTCCTTGATTTTTGAAGTCCGCCGTGCATATTGGGAAGCGGTTCGCGCTTCCAATAATGTCGAGACATTGAAAAAAAACCTCGAGCTTGTACGGACGAACCGCGAGCTCGTCGACAAGCTGGCCGCTCAAGGCTCTGCGACGCGTGCCGACCAGCTAACGGCCGCAATGCGCTATAACCAGGCGGAAATCGATCTCGGAGACGCACTCTCGATGCAAATGCGCGCTTACATGGTGCTTGCGTCGCTTACCGGTGACATTGAAAAAACCGGCCATGTTGCCGCCGATCCTTCGGAATCCGGATTGCCCTATATACTCTCATCACGACCCGGTGAAGAAAACGGCACCCGCTTCGATGAAAACCTCGATGAGATGCGGCTGATTCAAACAGCCCTCGAACGGCGTCCCGAAACCCGCCTTTCCTCCATTGCAGTAAAAACAGCGGAGCACGGCACAAAACTCGCACAGGCCCCGTTGTATCCGGCGCTTGCGCTTAACGGAAATTATACGCTGGCGAACCCGAACCAGAGGGTTTTTCCTCAAAAAGATGCATTTACCGGAACATGGACCGTCGGTGTAAATATTGGTTATGATCTCGGCGGGTTGGCGGCGACAATCAATGAAAGCGTTTCACAGAAACAGGCGATCGGGAAAGCCCGTGCGGATGCCGAAAAACAGCGGAATATAGTTATCCTTGATGTTCGAACCTGTCTATTGAATCTCGTTCGAACCCGTAAAGATCTCGGCCTGACAAAGGGCATGATCGGGCAGGCGGAAGAAAACCTCCGTGTCGTTCAACAGAAGTTCGATATCGGTGTGGTAAAAAGCCCGGATCTGCTTGCAGCGCAGCTCGATCTGTTACGGACAGAGTTCGCAATTATAAACAGGGAGATCGATGTAAAAATAGCGAATGCCGATTTGTCGCGGGCATTGGCCCTTGACGAGATTCGGTAAGGGGAGACCGGATTTATGCTGCGATTGTTGAAATTCCTGAAGCCTTATACCATCCCTGTCTGTGCGGTTGTTATCCTGATTTTTTTTCAATGCATGGCCGAATTGTACCTCCCGAACCTTATGTCGGATATCGTCAATACGGGTATTACGAAAGGCGATACCGATTTTATAATACGAACCGGCGGATTAATGCTGCTTGTCACCCTGGTCGGTTCTTTTTGTGCGATGTTGGCTGCGTATCTGGCTTCTCATTCCGCCATGGGGTTGGGCGAGATTTTACGCGGCAGGATTTTTACCCATGTTTCGGGCTTCTCTCTCAAGGAGTTTGATAAAATAGGGACTCCTTCCCTCATCACAAGGAACACGAACGATGTTACCCAGATCCAGATGGTGGTCATGATCATGCTGCAGATGATGATAAGGGCGCCGATCATGTGCATCGGCGGGATCATCATGGCTGTATCGAAAGACAGTGGATTGTCATGGGTTATCGCTGTTGTCATCCCGGTTCTCGCCGCGACCATTATTGTTGTGGCCATAAAAGGATTTCCCCTGTTTCAATCGATTCAGAAAAAAATCGACAAAATAAATCTCGTCCTCCGGGAAAGCCTTACCGGTATAAGGGTTATACGGGCTTTTAACCGGGATGAGGATGAGAGAAGACGCTTTAACGAAGCGAATCTCGATCTTACAAAGGTCTCCATAACGGTGAACAGGTTGATGGCTGCGATGATGCCGATTATGATGCTCGTTATGAATTTTACCACGATCGGTATAATATGGTTCGGCAGCATCCGGATCGACAGGGGAACCTCCAATATAGGAAATATGATGGCTTTTCTGCAATATGCATTACAGATTCTTTTTTCACTCCTTATGGCTTCGCTTATGTTCATCATGATTCCCCGCGCCCAGGCATCCGCGGAAAGAATCAATGAGGTACTGGACATGAAGCCGGAAATTAAAGATCCGGAAAAAAAGACAACGACCGCAAGTGATAAAAGGGGATGTATCGAGTTTCGTGATGTCGGTTTTACATATGAAGGCGCTCTGGAACAGGCAGTCAAAGGCATTACATTCTCCGCATCATCCGGTGAAGTCACCGCAATTATCGGAAGCACCGGTTCCGGTAAATCGACACTGATAAATCTTGTTCCCCGTTTCTATGATGTGAATACCGGATGCATTCTCATCGACGGTACGGATATACGCGACATGTCACAGGATTATTTACGGGCAAAAATCGGGCTTGTTCCGCAAACGAGCGTTCTTTTTTCCGGGACAATAGCGGAAAATATCCGGTACGGCAAAAAGGACGCAACGGAGGAGGAAATACGGAAAGCCGCCGACATCGCGCAGGCGACGGAGTTTATTTGCGGAATGAAAGACGGATTCGAATCGGTCATTGCACAGGGCGGTACCAATCTCTCCGGCGGCCAGAAACAACGGCTGGCAATCGCCCGCGCCCTTGTAAAACGGCCCGAGATATATATTTTCGATGACAGTTTTTCGGCACTTGATTTTAAAACAGACGCGAAACTGAGGGCCGCCCTTAAAAAGGAAATAACATCCTCTACGGTTCTCATTGTCGGTCAAAGGGTAGCTACAATCATGGATTCGGACAGGATTATTGTCCTGGACGAAGGCAGGATAGCCGGAATGGGAAGGCACAGGGAATTGTATGAAACATGCAATGTCTACCGGGAGATCGTACTGTCGCAGCTTTCCGAAGAGGAAATCGCATGAGTGACGGTCGCACCATAAACAAGAATACCACTCCGCCCCCCGGCCCCCCGGGAGGCATTGGACGTCCGCGGTTCGGTCCGGGAATGATGGGGAGGGGGCCTGTCGAAAAGCCGAAGGATTTCAAGGGAACATTGAAAAGGCTGATGGTTTATCTGAAACCGCACGCGTTACAGCTTTCAATTGTATTGATATTCGCCGTATTGAGTACCGTCTTTGCTATCGTGGGTCCCAAAATTATGGGCAAGGCAACGACAAAGCTTTTTGAAGGAATCATGGCAAAATATATGTCGATATATCTGAAGAAACCTGTTCCATCGATCGATTTCATGTTTATCGGGAGAATTATACTGTTTTTGATATTCCTTTATTGTATGAGTGCGCTGTTCAGTTTTATTCAGCAATATCAGATGGCCGGTATTTCCCAGAAAACGGTGTTTGATATGCGTAGAGACATCAATCATAAACTCGCACGACTTCCCCTCAGGTTTTTCGATTCACGGACTCATGGTGAAATAATGAGCCGGGTAACGAATGACATTGATACGATAAGCTCGTCACTCCAGCAGAGTCTTACCCAGCTGATCACTTCCGTTTGTACGATAATCGGCGTTTTAATTATGATGCTTACGATTAGCCCGTGGCTGACCCTTATCACGATGATAACCCTGCCGCTTTCGTTTTTTGGAACGGCGAATATAGCGAAGGTCTCGCAAAAAAGTTTTGCGGCACAGCAAAAGGAATTGGGCGCGCTTAACGGCCATGTGGAGGAAATGTATACGGGCCATATCATTGTCAGGGCATTCGGGCATGAGCGGGAATCGATTGCCCGGTTCGATACGATAAACAAGCGACTCTATAAAGCGAGTTGGAGGGCACAGTTTGTTTCCGGAATTATTATGCCGATGATGAACTTCATCAACAATATCGGGTATGTCCTGATTTGTGTTATCGGAGGCATCATGGCCGCCAGAAAGGTGCTCGAGCTTGGCGACATTCAGGCTTTTATTCAATATTCAAGACAATTTACACAGCCGATTGCACAGACGGCAAATATCGCCAACATTCTCCAATCCACAATCGCCTCGGCGGAACGTGTTTTCGAAATTCTCGACGAACAGGAAGAACTTCCCGACAGTCCGGAGGCCGTTTCACTCGCCTCGCCCAGGGGTGAAGTGATATTCAGCCATGTACGGTTCGGGTACCGGGACGACGAAGTCCTCATGGAAGACATGAACATTAATGTCACGCCGGGAATGACCATCGCGATAGTCGGACCGACAGGGGCGGGAAAAACGACGCTCGTCAATCTCCTGATGCGTTTTTACGATATTGCCGGCGGTACAATCACCATTGACGGGGTGGATATACGAGATTTCAGGCGCGGAGCCCTGCGGACAATGTTCGGCATGGTTCTTCAGGACACATGGCTGTTCAACGGAACGATTATGGAAAATATAGCCTATGGACGCGAAGGCGCCGCGGAGAAAGACGTTTTTCAGGCCGCTAAAGCGGCCCAAGCGGATCATTTTATAAGGGCGTTGCCGAACGGTTATGATTTCCGCCTGAAGGAGGAAGCCTCGAATATTTCACAGGGTGAGAAACAGCTGTTGACCATAGCACGGGCCATTCTGGCGAAACCGGCAATACTTATCCTCGATGAAGCGACCAGCAGTGTCGATACAAGGACCGAGGTCGCTATCCAGCGTGCAATGAAAAAACTCATGAAAGGGAGAACAAGTTTTGTCATTGCGCACCGGCTTTCTACGATCCGTGATGCGAAGTTGATCCTGGTCATGAACGCCGGAAGCATCATAGAAATGGGAAATCACGAGGAATTGCTGGCGAAAAACGGTTTCTATGCAGAGTTGTATAACAGCCAGTTTACCGGTGCACACATATATACTTAACTGTAAAGGGGAAGATGACACATGAAAGACAAGGATCGGAAAAGACCGTTTTTTATCGGTCTGGCGGTATTGCTTATCCTCGTTGCCGTGGGCATATTGTTCGGCTATATCTGGATTGTCGAGACTATTAATTATGCCAGTACCGACGATGCCGCGATTGACGGCGACCATGTGAATATAAGTGCGAAGATGCCGGGACGGATAAAAAGCCTGCTTCTTTCGGAAGGAGATACGGTCGAAAAAGGGCAGTTGTTGGTACTTCTGGATGATGCGGATTTACGCGCACAGGAGAAACAGGCGGAGGCTTCTTTAGAATATTCAAAACAGAACCTGCTTCTGGCAAAAGTAGGTCTCGATAATGCAGGGGATGATTTCGATCGTATAAAGGTGCTGTTTGCCTCCGGGGCGGCAACAAAAGAACAAAATGACCACGCAGCCAAAGCTTTCGATATGGCACGGGCGCAATATGCAATTGCTGAGGCACAAATTAATACCGCCAAAGCCCAGTTGGGAATTATTCAGACCCAATTGCTGAATACACGGATTACCTCTCCGATGTCTGGGGTTATCGCGAAACAGACGTCAATGCCCGGGGATGTGGTCCAGTCCGGTCAGACTATCTTTTCGATAAATAATCTCTCCGATCTATGGGTTATTGCAAACTTCGAAGAAACGAAAATCAGAAAGATCCATGTGGATGCATGGGTTGAGATTTCAATCGACGCGTACCCGGAACTTCACTGCACGGGCCGGGTCGCACGTATAAGCGCCGGTATTGTTCCCCCGCCGTTTTCTATCGGGGAGTTTACGAAAACGACGCAGCGTATTCCGGTTAAAATCGTATTCGACCGTATACCGGAAACCCGATTTCTCCTGCCGGGGATGTCCGTGGAGGTAAAGGTCAAGATATAAGAGAAAAGTTTTCAAAAACCACGAAGCGGGTTTCGAGAGCCGCTTTTGATTTGTGTTTCACATTGCCGTTATCCCCGGTCTGACAAAGCATATGATACATTGACTTCTTATTCACCGATTATCTTTACCAGTACCCTTTTCCTTCTCTTTCCGTCGAACTCCCCGTAGAAGATCTGTTCCCACGGTCCGAAATCGAGTTCGCCGCCGGTTACAGCGACAACGACCTCCCGCCCCATGATCGTCCGTTTCAGGTGGGCGTCCGCGTTGTCTTCATACCCGTTATGACGGTATCGTGAATACGGTTTTTCCGGCGCGAGTCCTTCGAGCCATGTTTCGAAATCGGCATGCAGCCCGGCTTCGTCGTCATTGATAAAGACGCTTGCCGTGATGTGCATCGCATTGCATAGTAACAGCCCTTCCTTTATACCGCTTTCAGTAAGGCAGTTTTTTACCATCGGGGTGATATTGATAAGTTCCCTTCGTTTTTTTGCCTCAAACCATAATTCCCTGCGAAAGCTTTTCATAACAACCTCCTTCTTTGTCGTTTCATTTTACCCCCGGATGTCAATTATGACAATTGTTTTTGTTTATCACGCATATGTCTTTCACAGAGTATACAAAGATCATAATGAGTAACGGCAAATGATACGGAATACCGTCGGGATTGAATTACCGGATCATTCATTGGTTCCGATAATCCCTGTTCTGATTTTCTTCGTGAGCTTTGATGCACTCGACCGAGGATCTTTTCTCCCGTATCATTTATTTTTTTTCTTTATCCCTTGCATTTTGACATGCGGTAACCTAAAATTTGATTCATGGATGAAGAACTCATTGCCAAAAAGGCGGAAATCGTCAACAAAATAATCGAAAATATCAGCAAGGTCTTCGTGGGAAAAGAGTACCAGATCAGGATCCTGCTGATCGGTTTCATTTCAGGCCTCCACGTGTTGATTGAGGATATTCCCGGTGTGGGTAAAACGACCCTCGCCCGGTGCCTTGCTGCCAGTGTCGGGCTTGATTTCGGTCGTATCCAGTTCACGCCCGACCTTCTCCCCGGAGATATTGTCGGGATGTCGGTATGGAGTAATGAAAAAAGAGAGTTTGTTTTCAAGGAAGGAGCGGTCATGCACCAGTTTATCCTTGCCGACGAACTCAACCGTGCTTCACCCCGTACGCAGTCGAGTCTCCTCGAGGCCATGCAGGAGGAAAGCGTCACGGTCGACGGGGTGACCTACAAACTCAAGGAGCCTTTCTTTGTCGTCGCGACCCAGAACCCGGTGACGTTTGTCGGATCGTTTCTTCTTCCCGAAGCGCAGGTCGACCGGTTCGGTATTTCGTTTTCCATCGGGTACCTGGATGAAGACAACGAAGTGATGATGCTCAACAGGTTTCAGGAAGCAAATCCGCTTCTCGGCTTGAAGACGGTCTCGACGCCTGAAGAAATAATCGACATCCGTAAAATCATACGTAATATCCGTGTTGACGACGCCATCAAACATTTCATCGTCCAGATAGCCTCGGAATCGAGAAAAAGCAAGAATATAAAATTGGGACTCAGTCCCCGCGCATCCCAACACCTTCTTCTCGCTTCCCAGGCGGAGGCGTTCATGAAAAAACGCGGGTATGTGATACCGGAAGACGTGCTTAAAATGGCGCAGCCGGTTCTTGCCCACAGGCTGGTCCTCTCCGCCGAGGCCAAGATCGAGAGTAAAACGGCGGACATGATTGTGACCAGAATCAAGCAAAGCGTGGAGATACCGACGGGAATCAATGAATAAGAGTTATCCGCTCCGGCTTCGGGCATTATCCATCTACCTTTTTGCGACGTTTATCGCGTTTCTGGCGGGTACGTACTTCGATCCGTTTTTGTATATGCTCTTTGTCACCCTCTCACTCTTTCCGGTTTTTTCCTTTATAATCCTTGTTCTTGCCTACAGCTTTCTTAAATATGTACAGAAATTCAGTACGGAACACCCCGTCAAGGGAGAGACGGTTAACTATACTGTCTCTTTTACCAATGAGTTCATCGTACCGTTCCCGTGTGTCAACATCAAGTTCAAGACGATCACCCCCCTCATGGACGTGAATCTTCCCGATTTTAAGTTTTATCTGAAATCGGGAGGGATGTTCAGCCGGACCTTCGATATCGATTGTCCGTTCAGGGGTATTTATACGGTCGGTCTCAAGGAGGTCGTCGTCGAGGATATCCTTCATTTCTTCAGGTTCCGCATGAAGGTCTGGCATAAAACCTTTTATGTCTACCCGCGGGTGCTGCACCTGGAGCGGTTTAAACCGGGACTCGAAGATATCGAAGGCGGCGATAAGGGGCTTCCCTTCGGCGGAGAACCCGATTACGCGATGTTCGACCAGTTGAAGGAATACAGGTCGGGTGAACCAATCAAGCATATCTACTGGAAGAAATTCGCGATTATCGGCAAGCCGTTTATCAAGCAGTTTGAAACATCTCCCCAGCCCGCGGTGAGGATCTTTTTCGATCTTATAAGGCCGGTCAATCAAAAGATAAATGAACTCGAAGTCGAGGATACATCGGTCGAAATTCTTGTTGCCCTGGTTAAATTTTTCCTCGATAAAGCGATTAAAACCTCGATTATCGCTCCCGGGAGGGAATTTTATAATTTCGAGGGAAAGGATGGGGCGGATTTCGGACAGTTTTATGAATCGACGACCGGTCTCATTTTTCAGGATACGATCCCGCTCGCCCGGCTTTATAAAATTCAGGAGCAGGAACAGAAGATAGATTCGAACTCGATATTTTTTATCACCCATAATCTCGATCTCGATCTTTTTAATCTGATAGAGGCTTCGCTTGGCACCGGGATAATATTTACCGTCGTATTTAATCAATCGGGGTTTATTCCGGAGCAAAAAGAAAAAAATATGGATTTCTTTTATTCCCTGAAAAACAGGGGCGCCAGGATTATTGTCGTCAACAGTTCAAAGACAATTATCGAAGATCTCGAGATGGAGTATCATGGCTGAAGAAACGACCGCTGGATCAGGATCGAAACTCACCCCACTCAACGTAGTGAAAAACCTTGCGGCAAAGGTGATCGTCGCATATCTTTTCGCGCTCGCCATTCCCATCGCCGCCCGGCTTATCCTTCAGTCACATCTGTCGATTCCGTTTATCGTTATTCTGGTCATGGTAAAACCGACCCTGATTCTTGTCGCGGAATTGGCTACACCCCGTATAAAACGGGCTTGTATTGTTCTTTCGGGCATTTTCTCCGTTGTTTTTGCACTGCTTTTGACTGTCGGCATTCTTATCACCCCGGCAAACTCCTACCGGCGGCTTTTTCAAATCATGCAAACCAATTTCATGAATCCTGGACGGGTTGTCAACATTTTCATACTCTTTATTGCCTTTTTTTCCACGACATTTGCCTGTACCGTCATTACCCATGATTTCGGCGGCGCGGTTTTAGGTATGTTTTTGATCATCAGCGCGCTTGCCGCCCTTGTTTTCCAGATGGATATCATCTATGGTATTTTTCTAGCGATCCTTTTTTTCGTCTTCATTTATAACGCACGCAAATATCTCAATCAGGGAAGCAGGGTGAGAAGCATCGTTTTTTCGTGCCTTGTCGTCACCCTCTGTTTTCTCATCGGCTATGGATTGCAGAATGTAGTGAAAGTGCGGGAAAGCGATGCGATCGACGAAATTTCCACGACACTGCGCGGTACGGTTTCGACTTTTTTCCCGCAGATACCCCTCATTTATGAAATTCCGGAGTTCGGATTTTCTTTTGAAGACGAGTACAAACGGGCACTCGGCGCGACACCCATCCTCTCCTCGATTCCCCTTTTCGAGGTCGAGGGAAATCCCGGCGATACCGCGATATACTTGAGAACCCGTATTCATTCTACATTTACGAATGATGAATGGCAGACACCGGCATATACGGATTATCACCTCGAATCACAGAAGTACGGGAGTTCCCCAAAAACGGGAGAAGGGGAGAACGATTCCCCGATCCAATACGAGGTATCCAAAGATAAAAAAAAGGAAGGGGAGATCAGGGTTACCGTACTGGGCGAATATTATGCCTTTCTCCCGCACACACTCGACACCGTCTTTTTCCGGTTCAAGCGTGTAAAACCGATGATCGTCTTCGGCGATTACGATACGGGATTTTATCTCGACGATCACGACAAACTGATTTCAAACGATACGGTCTATCTCCGGAGGGGGAAACGGCCGCGTGAAGATCGTATTGATGCGGACACCTATCTCGATATCCCCTATTTCGTTTCGAATGATGTCCGCGCCCTGGCCGAAGCGTTAAAGGCGGAGGGCGACCCGCGGCTCTGTGTCCGGCGGATCAGGGAATATCTTTCACTCAACTGCATCTACAATCTCGAGACCGGAGAATCGGAGGCGCGGGTGACACTGATCGACGGATTTCTCTTCGAACGGAAGGGAGGATACAGTGTGCATTTTACCACCGCTTTTATCTTTCTCGCGCGGCTCAACGGTATCCCGGCAAGATACGCGACCGGTTTTCTTGCCATTCTGCCGCAGCCAAATGAAACCGGGGGGAGTGCGTTTGCAGGGTACGTGACGACAATAAACGGATACGCGGCCCATGTGTGGCCCGAAGTCTATTATAACGATACCGGCTGGACGATTGAGGAGGCAACACCGGCCGTCCTTCCGTTCAATTATCATAAAACGGAGTCTGGACTTGTCTTTGACAGACAGATAATGCTCAATCAGCAGACACAAAGGCAGCTTTCGTATATGATGGGACGGCCTATTGTCGAAGAAAAACTGCTTACGGAAAACTGGCTGTCCTTCAGTATCGATCCGGTGCTTATCCTGTACGGACTGGTCCCGATAATGCTCTTACTTCTCTTTATCCGGTATTTCTACATGTTCCGATATATGTTCATAAAAAACAGGAAGACACTCATCATGCTTTCTCGTAAAATCGTCAGGAAGCAGCAGAAAAAAGGAATCGATCTACCCGAGACGATCGGCTGGATCGAGTGGGGTGAGCGTATAAAGGAATCCGTACCAAAATACTCGAACTTCATCGACACGTATATACAAAACCTGAATCGGATATTCTACGGCGCATCCAAAGTCGTAAGGGATGACGTTAAAACAGCCTACAGATTTTTCCGGAAAGTAAAGGCGAAAAAACAAAAAAAAGAAAACCAGAAAAAATCACCAGCTGCTGAAAAAACCGCGCTCATCGGAAAAGCGGATAAATAACCGAAGGATGAAGTCGGTCCCATTTTGACATTATTCATCACACCGGTTATGATTGGTGCTTGAGAGAAACTATCTCATAAGGAGCGGAAGGTGAAAACAATAGGTATTATCGGTTTTGGAAACATGGGATCGGCCCTGGCAAAAGGTCTGTTGAATAAAAAAAGCGAGTATGAGGTTGTCGTGGCCGAAGCGAAGCGGGATCGAATCACAGAGGCAACGGAAAAGCATCACATCACCGTCGTCGATAAAAAGGAGTTGTTTGCGCGGGCGGATATCGCGGTGATAGCCGTGAAACCCCAGGAACTCACCCGGTTTTTCGGGGAAACGGGAAAATCGGCACAGAACGGCAAGATCATCAGCATCGTCGCGGGCAGGACCATCGATTTTTTCAAACAACACCTGTCGACCGATACGGTCTGCCGCTTTATGCCGAACCTCGCGGCCATGGAAGGGAAAGCCCTCGTGGGGATTGCCTTCGGCGACGGGGCGGACGAAGAGTTCAGGAAGGATTGTACTGCGATCGCGGGCGCCCTCGGCACCCCGTGCGAACTTCCGGAAAACCTCATGCCCGCCGTGACCGGGCTTTCGGGGTCGGGTATCGCTTATGTGTTCGCGTTCGTTCATGCGCTGGCCCTCGGCGGTGTCGCCTCCGGGATTCAATATCAGACCTCGATACAGATCGCCCTCAAAACAATCGAAGGGGCGTGCGCGGTCATGGAAAAAAGCGGCGAAAACCCGGTCGAACTGCTCAGCAGGGTCATCTCACCGGCCGGAACGACGATAGCCGGCATCCGGGCGCTCGAGGCAGGCGGATTTACCGCCGCCGTCATCGACGCGGTAGAAAGCTCGGCCTTTCGGGCTGCGGAACTCGAAGGGTGACGGCCGGGTCGGGAGGTGCCGATCCGCAAAATTATGGTCACTTCTAAAAACCTGCTTTGAGGGTTTTTAGAACCGCAAATTATTTCCTTAAGCCAACAAGGGCGCCTAAAGGGAAACTATCTTTTTATTTTACAGAGAATTATAATAACCGCTGTGTTTCTATACTATTTTCTATAGGTGACATGACATATATACATCATAAAAAGATAGTTTTTAGAGGTGCCCTTATTTCTTCGCGATATTCGGATATCCCGATAATCAAGCGGTATACGAACAATACGAGTTATTCTTGACATTCGAAGATTAACGCTGATTTTTTCCCAGTGTTTCTTTTTTCATCCATGGGCGGAGGACATCCGGAACGGCGACCGTTCCGTCTTCCCGCTGGAACTGCTCCAGTATTGCCGGCAAGAGCCTGCTCGTGGCAAGCCCAGAGGCGTTGAGGCTGTGGATATACTCGTTTTTTCCAGTATCCTTCCGCTTGAAACGGATGTTCCCCCGCCGGGCCTGATAATCGCGCGCGTTCGAGGCCGAACTGACTTCCTTGTACTCGTTCATGCTTGGAATCCAGACCTCGATATCATAGGTCTTTGCCATGGACGCGCTGCAATCCGCGGCGGCGAGTTTCGAGACACGGTAATGGAGTCCCAATCCTTTTACGAGGTCCTCCGCTTTTTGTATCAGTCGTTCGAGTGCGGCCGCCGATGTTTCGGGGGTGGTAAACTGAAACATCTCGATTTTGTTGAATTGATGGCCGCGTATCATCCCCCGTTCCTGGGTACGGTAGCTACCCGCCTCTTTCCGGTAACACGGTGTGTAGGCGAAATATTTTTTCGGCAGATCTTCTTCACGGAGTATTTCATCCCGGTGATAATTGATCAGCGCGGTCTCCGCCGTGGGGAGGAGAAAGTGGCTGAAATGCTTTCCGTCTTCGGCCTCGAGATGAAACACGTCGTCTTCGAACTTGGGAAACTGCCCCGCGGTATAACCGCATTCGTAGCCGAGGATATGCGGGGGAAGGATGAACTCGTAGCCGTCCGCGCGGTGTGTTTCGATAAAATAATTGAGCAGGCCCCACTCCAGAAGGGCACCGTCGCCCTTGTATAACCAGAAACCGTTTCCTCCCATTTTTACCCCGCGTTCGTAATCGATGAGCGAACATTCTGTGGCGAGTTCGATATGGTCTTTGGCCTTGAAGGTAAAGGCGGGTTTTTCGCCGAATGTACGGATGACCTCGTTGTTCTCCTTGCCCCCGGGTTTTACATCGTCGTCCGGAATATTGGGGAGCCGTTCGAGGATTTCCTTGATCCTGGCTTTTGTTTCGGCAAGCCGTGTATCGAGCGTCTTGATCTTTTCAGACACCCCTTTCATCTCCTCGAGAAGTCCGTCCACGGCTTTCCCTTCTTTTTTCATTTTCGGGATAGCACCGGACACCTCGTTCCGTTTTGCCTTGAGTGTGTCGGATTCGATGATAAGCCGTCTGCGTTCATCATCCAGGCCGATCACTTCGCTGAAATCGACTGAGGCATTTTTTTTGAGGAGGGCTTTCGTCACTTCCTCTTTTTTCTCTCTAATCAGGTTTATATCAAGCATAGGCCGATCATATCACAGATGGAGAAGTTAGTCAAAGACGGCGTTCTCCAATAACGCCGACATTTTAATCCGCTTGCAGGAAATGCGGAAAAAAACGTATAATCGGAGACATGGGAATGTCGATAAACATCGGAGAAAGAACGGTCGGAAACCGGTCACCCTGTCTTATCATCGCCGAGGCCGGAACGTCGCACCACGGCGATCTCGATGCGGCGTATTCGCTTATCGACGCGGCACGGACCTCCGGCGCCGATTGCGTGAAATTCCAACTCGTCTATGCCGATGAAATCTGCCATCCCCGTACCGGCGCCGTCGAACTTCCCGGGGGCAAAGTCGACCTGTATGCCTCGTTCAAGGCCCTCGAACGGGATGAAGGATTTTACCTCCTGTTGAAGGAACGCGCCGAAGCCTCGGGGCTTCTTTTCCTATGTACCGCTTTCGGTCTTCGCAGTGCCCGTATCCTGAAAGGGATCGGCGTCAAGGCGGTCAAAATCGCTTCTCCGGAACTCAACCACTTCCCCCTTCTCGAGGAAACCGCCTCCTACAATATCCCCCTCATTCTCTCGACCGGGGTGTCCCGGCTCGGGGATATCGAGACCGCACTCTCGGTCACGGGCGCCGATACGGCCATCCTTCACTGCATTACCGCATACCCGGCCCCTGAGGATGAATATAACCTCAGGCTGCTTCCCCCTCTTTCGGATCTTTTCGGCGTGCCGGTGGGAGTTTCCGATCATTCCGCCGATCCGGTCCTGGTGCCCGCCCTTTCCGCTGCGGTAGGGGCGCGCATCATCGAAAAACATATCACCCTCTCGAACGAAGGCGGCGGCCTCGACGATCCGATCGCTCTTCCGCCTTCCGCTTTCGCGCTCATGGCCGCCGAAGTGCGCCGGGCGGAGGAGGCGGGTTATGAGGAAACGGTTCTATCGATGAAAAAAAGATACGGAGAAGGCCGGGTCGAAAAGGTGCTCGGGGACGGTGTGAAACGCCTCGCTGCTTCCGAACAAAACAATTACCGGACCACCAGGCGGTCTATCCATGCGCTTACCGATATTGATCGGGGCGGGCTCTTCACTCAGCACAATACGGCGATACTCCGAACTGAAAAAAATCTGCGGCCGGGTATCGGGCCGGAATACCTTTCCTTGATATGCGGAAAATCCGCGAAACGGCCGGTACCCGAAGGCGAGGGGATTACATGGGAGGATGTCATATGAATGAGGAGATGCTTCCTCTTGTGGATGAAAACGGCCGGTTTTACGGAACGGCCACCCGCGCGCGGTGTCATTCGAACCCCCGGTTGCTTCATCCCGTCGTCCACCTCCATGTCTTCGATGCGGAAGGAAGGATATACCTTCAGCGGCGCGCCCTCACCAAGGATCTTTTCCCCGGATACTGGGATACATCGGTCGGGGGCCATGTCGCGGCCGGCGAGACAATCGGCGAAGCCCTGGCAAGGGAAGGCCGGGAAGAGCTCGATATCGATACCTCGCGGGCGGTTTTTCTTTTTACTTATATCTGGAGAAATGAAAACGAAAGCGAATATGTGTACAGTTACAAAATCATCTGCGACGGACATATCCTCCCTCCCCCGGAGGAAGTGATCGAGGGGCGGTTTTTTACCGTTTCCGAATTGAAGGCAAACGCCGGCAATCTCAGAATAACACCGAATTTTATACATGAATTGCGACTGCTTCAATCAAACAGGGTTGTATAATCCGTGTATCGTCGGTATAGCCGCCTGTGGGACCGTATTTGTTGGACTCGATAATAAAAAGGTATTTTGCTTGACTCCGCCATCCATCCATATAATATTATAAGTGAGATGGTAAAAAGCAAAATAAAATCGTACTGGAAAGAATATTCGTCGAATATCGTACGGCTTGACCGGTTCGCTATCCAGAAAATGGGGCTCCTGCAGTCCCAAACCCTCCTGAAAATCGAAAATTATATCATCATCTGCGCCCCGTATCAGGTGTCAATGAAAAAAGCCCTTCTTTTCGCGGTATTGAACGAAAGGGAGCTTCCTTTTTTCACGCAGTACCTCTCAAAACTCGCTGCCCTCAAATTTACCTTTCAGAAAGATCTCAAGGGCATACCCCTCAAGTTTTTCGTCTGGGCCATTATCGACAGGATCGAGCCGATAAAGGGAAAAGAGAACATGTGCCTCATCGAGGTATCGTATAAAAGCTATCCGGAAGCACTCATCACGATAATCGGCGAGTTTCTTGCATTCAAGGCAAATTTACGCAAACAGTACGAGAAGCTGAAGGACAGACATGTTTTCGTCAATAACGATACCTCCCGCCTTCTCAAATTCAATAATTATATCGAATGCCATATCGGAAAGCGGACCGTCGAAGCGAAACTGATATCCCTTTCCGTCAACAACCTCACCCTTTCGATTCCGGGAGTCGATCCGAATCTTAAAGAGGGATACGGGTTTGTCTCGAAACTGTATTTCCAGACATACCGTTTCAACGTAAAAGGGACGATCGGTTCGATAGAAAAAAACGTCGGCGGATTTCTCAAAATAATTTACGAGATCGAGTATGTCCCCGAGCTTACCGAAATCCTTTGGGAATATTTCGAAAACGCCGCATCCCGCGCGGGTTGACCGGATGAACACCCGGCAGGTTTCCCGTGTCATGATTCACATCGTGTGTCTTATTACGTTCATTGCGCCAGGCCTTCCGCTGAGGCTGTCCGCCGCCCCCCAAAAAGAAATACCCCTTGTGCCGGGAGAGAGAGAGGAACTGTCGCTGAACGGAAAGTGGCAGGTGGCGACGACGTCGGAAGGCGCCGCAGTAGCCAAAAGCGCCGCATGGAAAACCATGAGTGTTCCGTGCCTGATAAGCGGCAACGCGGTCGGGGGGAGCCGCTATGTCTGGTACCGGAGGGACATCCGAATTCCGGATAAGTGGGACGGGCTGGCCGTCTTCCTGCTGCTCGTCGGGGCAAGATTCGATCCGCATGTGTATATCGACGGCCGCCTGATCGCTTCGCGGCTCGACGGATGGACCCCTTTCGAAATCGATGTGACGGACCACATCAGGCCGGGAGGGAGTGTGACGCTCGACATCCGCTGCCGGGACTGGAGTGCGACATTCGCACCCGGATTCGCCATTCCTCCGGGGACGGAGGCGGGGTGGGATACTTTACGCGGATATCCCGCGGGGAACATACTCGCCCCGATCGGCGGTCACTTTACCTCCTACGGTATCTGGGACGACGTGATACTCTCGGCGCGTCCCCGCGCACACCTTTCCGATATCGCGGTTTCGACATCGTACCGGAAGAAAACCCTTTCGGTAAGGGGAACATCATCGTCTTACGCCCGCGTCCTCCGCGTCCGGGGGGAGGTCTTCGAAGAAAATCCGGACGGAGAGGACCGCGGGGAGTGTGTTTTGGCCCTTCGGTCTTCGGTTGTCGATGAGAAGGGCGGCTGGTCGTTATCGGTTTCCATCTTCGGCGGGGAGATCCGTTTTTGGTCGCCGGAGGACCCCTTTTTATACCGGCTGCGTCTTTTTCTCGAGGACGCTTCGACCGGCCGGATCATCGATGCCTGTGACGAACGGATAGGGTTCAGGGAACTCTGGGCCGAGGGGCCAGAGTTCTATCTGAACGGGGTAAAGCGGCATCTTCTTGCCTCGAGCGGATGGCCGGCCTCCTCATATCAGACGGACGCGGAAGTACGGGAAGCCCTCGAGACAATAAAGGCGGGAAACAATGTCGCTTTCCGTTTTCACACACAGCCGTGGCAGCGCAAATGGCTTTCACTGGCGGACGAAATCGGTCTTATGATAATCGAAGAAGGCGCCCTCTGGTGCGACGGGGGCGGGGGGTATGCGTATAACGACGATCGCTTCTGGGAAAACGTCTGGAATCATCTTTCGGGCATGGTCCTGAGGGACCGGAATCACCCGTGCCTTGTTATGTGGAGTATCGAAAACGAACTTCTCCACTGCGGGGCGTCGAGATACTCGGATAATGCGGAAAAAAATCTCGCCGCTTTGGGAGTGAGACTGAAAAAGCTCGATCCCGACCATCTCGTCACCTATGAGGCCGATCTCGATCCCGGCGGTGTCGCAGATGTCATCGGTCTTCACTATCCCCATGAAATGCCCGAATATTCGGATTATCCCGATACCGCGGATTGGCTTTCCGAGAGGGTCGTAACGGGGACGGAGGGAGGACTCATGGGAAGCAGGGGAGAAGAGTTTTTCTGGGACAGGGAAAAACCCCTCTACATCGGGGAGTATCTCTGGATACCGAGGGAGGATTACGCTCCGGGCACCGTTTTTTTCGGGGACGAGGCGTACGGAAACCTGAAAGACTACCGCATCAGGGCGAAGGCGCTTGCATGGGAATTCCAGACGATCGCCTACCGGCGCGCCGGCGTTTCGGGAATGTGTCCGTGGACGATCGCCGATTCGGGGGGGCGGATCGATACCGGCGGTGTGCTCTTCCGGACCCAGAAACGGGTTTACGAACCGGTTGCGGCGTTCGCGCGCGAACTCGATTCGAGATTCTTTGCCGGTGAAATTGTGTCGAGGCATTTCGATGTGTTCAACGACAGCCCCCGCGCGCTGTCGCTGAAGCTGAAATGGAACCTCCGGGGAATAGCATCCGGTGAATCGGATGATTTTAAGCTGGGTCCGGGCGGGCGTACCGTCGCGACGGTCAATGTTCCGATGCCGGATGCCGAATGCGTCGGGGGAAGGAAGTTTACCGCCTCACTCGAAACGGACGGAAAGATTGTTCATTCGACGGAGACGGCCTTTTCCATCTTCGAAAAAAAACCGCTCACCGTACCCAAAGGGATAGCTCTTGCGATTTACGATCCGGGGAAGCGGTGGGCGTTGGGGGGAGAAAAAATCGATGCCTCCCGGATATCGAACCTGAAGGAAATTTCGCGATTTCAGCCCGAAAAAACGATACTCCTCATCGGCCCTTATGCTCTCCATAAGCGGGAAGCGGTTGACGGTCTTCCCGTTATCGGCGGCGGTGTCGAAGGTTCGGCCGATGTTCGGAGGTTTCTCGAAAATGGCGGACGTCTTTTTGTCATGGAGCAGGAAACTTTCGGAGGACTCGCCGCCGGTATATCGCTCGTCGATCATCCGGCGACGATGACCTTTCCCCTCGACCGCCGGCATCCTCTGTTCGATGGTCTCGCCGCCGGGGCCTTCAGATTCTGGCGGAACGGCCATTACGTTGCGAAAAAACAGATTGTACGGCCGGAAGGGCACGGGGGAAAGGCCCTTCTTGTTTCCGGGGGCGATAACAGCCTCGACCAGTCCCCGCTTGTGGAACTTCCTTTCGGCAGGGGACGAATCATTTTATGTCAGGCGCTTGCCGGTACCTCCTGTGCCGATGAACCCTCGGCGCGTATGATCGTCGGCAACGCGATTTCCTTCCTCGCGCCGGTATACCGGCACGCTTCCGTATCCGCTGTCCTGGCTGAAGGAAGGGAGGCCGGTTCCTTCGTCGACCGGCTTGACCTGATGGGACTTGATTACCGGGAGATCACCGGGGTTCCGGCCGCCCGGGATATACGGGGTACGGGGCCGGTTCTTCTTCACGGCGGCGGGGAGGCCCTCGATCGATCAATCCCCCTGCTTGCGGAATATCTTACCGATGAGAAAAGGAAGCCCGTTCTCTACTGGCATTGTCCCGAAAAAGACTCCTTCGAAAGACTCATGAAGGCCCTTTCAATGCCGGATTTGACACTATCAGCGGGAAGCGGTCCACTGACGTTCCTTGACGGGGATCACGAGATTTCCGGGGGAATCTGCCGGGAGGATCTTGTTTTTATCGGGGAGTACCGAGAACCGGTCTGGCAGCGCGGGTTCGATCCCGATCCGGCGATTGCCGATACCGTTCTGGATATCGCCCCCGGGAAGGACAACGGGGTGCGGTATGAAGTGGAAACGTGGGAACGCGAAGGGAAATATGTCGAAGTTGCCGACGGCGGGAGCACGGTCAGGTTCGCCACAAACGGTTCGGTTTCAGGAACGATCGATGTCCTTTCCGAAGGATTGCACAGAATAACGGTCATGGCCGGCGGAACTCGGGCAGAGGGGATATGGCCGCTTCTGGTTATCTCCGGGAAGGAAATCCCCGAGACCTATATCGCGCTTACCGGTAGTGAGGTCAAAGCCTACCATACTTTCATGAGTCTTCCCGCAGGGAGGTGTTCGTTGAGACTATCTTTCGTAAACGATTATTATAAAAACGGGGAAGACCGCAATCTCAGTGTCGATGCCGTTATCATTTCGAAGGTCGATGCCGATGAAAACGGGATTCATTTGATCAGTCTCCCCCCGGCGATCGCGGTGATCGATACGCCGCCTGCCGGCCGTATCGTCTGTGACTGCGTCAGGTGGCATACTGCGGGGCACAACCGGGTCCGGGGAATGCGTTACGCATCGGTACTCCTTGCGAATTGCGGCGCGGCATTCGTCCCGCCGCCGGTCGAACCGGAATGGATACCGGTTGCGTTTTTCAAGCCCGCCGGGAAGATCGCCCACTTCCGGCAGACGGATAACGAAATTGCGCTGTATTCGGCGGGAACCGTGACGGCGGACTTTTATTGCCGGGAAGAGGATGATTATGAGATATTTGTCCGGGGATATTCGACGCCGCTCGACGGTATATTCGCCCTTATACGGATTTCAATCGATGATAAGGAAAAAACGGGGACGGAGGTGGTATCCGCCTTCACTACTACCTTTGAAGCCGGTTCGGTTCATCTGAAAGCCGGTGTTCACAGGATTTCGGTTACCTATGTAAACGACAAATGGAAACCGGAAGGCGATCGAAATCTTTTTCTTGAGGGTATCGGTTTTTCGGGTAAAAAGTAACATCGGTCTTTGCGATATATTCGGTGCGGACCCCTGCCGGAGGAGGTCGATACGGAAACGGCCGTATGCACGGATAATCCGGGGTAAGACAGTTTTTGGCTATGAGCCCTTGACAAAGGCGGCATAATCTGGAGAATACGATCATACCTATGCATATTGGAATATTTACAGACACTTATTATCCCGTTATCAACGGCGTTTCGACCTCGACACTCTCGTTTTCAGAGGAACTCGTAAAGCGAGGGCACCATGTTTCGATTTTCTGTCCACGGTATAAAGGGACGAAAAACGAACCGAAGGACCCCTCAAAACCTGGAATTTCGGTGTATCGATGTTTCGGTTTCCCGCTTCCGACGCATCAGGAGCATTACATCACCTTTCCATGGCTTGGATTCAGGGTCGACATTGAAGCCCTGAATCTGGATATCATCCATATCCAGCATCCCCTTCTGGTGAGCGGGTACGGTGTCTGGATTTCAAAAAAACTCGGTATTCCACTGACACATACCTATCACACTCATTTCGAACAATACGGCCATTATATCTTTCTTCCCAGGCGAATCATGAGGGTTTTGGTGAAAGCCGTCAGTAAACTCATATGCGGGCTCGGCAGTTACACCTTTGTTCCGTCCCCGCAGATCAAGCGGATTCTCGAAGGGTACGGCGTTACATCACGCCTTGTTCTTTGTCCGACGGGCATCGATATCGAAGGGATGAAGAGAACGGTCAATCAGGAGCTTGTGGATCGTCACCTCGATATCGACAGGAAGAAGCGGATTCTGCTTTTCGCATCGCGTATATGCCGTGAAAAATCTGTCGGGTATGTCGTGAAGGCATTCCCCCTGATCAAAAAAAAGATCCCCGATGCCATTCTCATCCTTTCCGGCGACGGTCCCCTGGTACCGGAAGTAACCGAGATGATCAAACAGATGAAGATGACCGATAGTATCATTCTCAAGGGATATTTAAGCAGGGAAGATCTTTATGCCTATTACAAGGCGGCGGATATATTCGTGTTCCCCTCGATATCAGAAACACAGGGTCTTGTTGTTCTCGAGGCGCAGGCCTTCGGTACCCCGGTCGTCGGTGTGAGTCAAAACGGCGTCCAGATGATCATGGAAGGAAACAGGGGCGGATTGCTGGCGTCATCGAGAAATCATGAAGAGATTGCCGAACTCTGTATCGCCCTTCTATCGGACAGATCGCTCTATGAGGAAAAATCAAGGGAGGCCGCCGATAACGCGCATAGTTGGAGGGCGGATAAATTCGTTGCCGTGATGGAAAAACATTTCCGCGAAGCAATCGACGAATACAAAAAAAAGCCCGGGAAACCTCTGCTTCGAAGACTGCACAGCGTATGAAAATTTTCCGTTATCTGACGGAGGTACATGAATATGAAAACAATATTCCCTCTCGACCCCCTTCTTCTCGTTGATGATGAAGAAGATGTGCTCGAATCGTATAAAATGGCTTTGAAATTCAATGGGATAAACAATTTCATTCTTTGTTCCGATTCGAGAGAGGTGCCCGGGATGCTCGCCGAAAGGAAAATTTCTGTAGCCGTTCTGGACCTTTTCATGCCTCATGTCAAAGGCCAGGACCTGCTTTCCCTTATTAAAGAAAAATATCCCCAGATTCCGGTTATCGTGGTAACGGGTTCCAATAAGGTGGAAACGGCCGTCGAATGCATGAAATGCGGGGCTTTCGATTACATGGTGAAACCGGTTGAAAACAGCCGCCTCACTTCCAGTATCCGCACCGCGCTGGAGATACGTGAATTGCAGTTTGAAGTGGATACCCTGAAACGACAGGTTCTCTCACAGGATATCCATCACCCGGAGGTTTTTGCGGAGATAATCACGACCGCCAATGCCTTGAAGAGTATTTTTAAATATGCCGAGGCGATTGCATGTACGCCCAAACCCGTTCTCGTTACCGGTGAAAGCGGTGTCGGAAAAGAGCTCATAGCCAGGGCTATACACCGGCTCAGCAACAGAACGGGCAATTTTGTTCCGGTCAATGTGGGCGGACTCGACGATACAATGTTTTCAGATACCCTTTTCGGCCATAAAAAGGGGGCGTTCACCGGCGCGGATTCTTCGCGGCCCGGTCTCATTGAACAGGCTTCCGGAGGAACCCTTTTCCTCGATGAAATCGGTGATATGGATAACACTTCACAGGTGAAGCTTCTTCGTCTGCTGCAGGACAAGGAATATTATCCCCTTGGTTCCGATGTGGTAAAAATTTCGGACGCGAGAATAATCGCCGCAACCAATACGGATCTCGAACAAAAACAAAACGACAATACCTTCCGCAATGACCTCTATTACCGTCTCATTATCCATCATATACATATGCCGCCGCTCCGGGAGAGGCCGGAAGATATCCCCCTTCTCATCAATCACTTTGTCGAACAGTCCGCGCAATCAATGAGCAGGAAAACCCCCGGCATACCGGACCAGATATTCCCGTTACTTTCCTCTTATCATTTTCCCGGAAATATACGGGAACTGCAATCGATGATTTATGACGCGGTCAGCAGATGTGAAACACCGGTGTTGTCCCTTTCCGTTTTCAAGGAGTATATTAAAAAGCGTACGGGGGGAAATGCCCGGGAGGATTCGCGGACCGCGAAAAAGGATTTTTCAATTTCCTATTCGGGCAGAATACCCACGCTGAAAGAAGCGGAAGATTTTTTTATTGAAAAGGCACTGGAACGGGCAAAGGGAAACCAGTCGATCGCGGCGACCTATCTCGGCATCAATCAGTCCACCCTGAGCCGGAGGTTGAAAGAAAAGCAGGGATGATACATCCCGGCAGGGCCGCGAGACATTAAAATATATCCGAAAAAAAAAGCACCGAGTTTCCAAATACTTTTTTTTGATAAGGAAAAACGGTGCCATAAACCTTTCAACCGGAATAAACGTTCGATCATCCGGTAATGTATTAGTTCGTGTGTTTTTGAGTCGGTACTTCCGAAATATAACTGTCCTCCATACCGTCGATTACCTTTATCCAGGAGAGGAATTTTTCCGCCTCGGCCTTGTTCCGGTACGGCCCGATTCTCACCCGGTAGTAGGTCGTTCCATTGACGTCCTTTGTCTGAATACGCGCCTGAAATCCGTGCTGAAGGAGTTTCTCGTTTTGCTCCTCCGACTTGCTTTTGCTTTTATACGCACCGATCTGTATCCAGTACTCGATTACCCGTTTTTCCTTCCGGGGGGCGGGAGTGGGCGCGGCCGTGATTTTTTTCGTCGCTTCCGGTTTTTCTACCCACACCTTCGGATACGTTTCTTTTTTTCTTTCGACCCTGATAACCACTTTTTCTTGTTTTTCTTCTTTATTTGTCGGTTCCTCTTTTTTCGTATCGTTCTTTTCCGCTTCGGTCTTCACTTCCGTCTCTTTCGTCTTTTCCGATTCCTCTTCCGAAAGCTCATCCGCCGTTTCTCCGGCGTCCCGCTCCTCCTTTTCACCATAGGTAATTTCCATTGTCTCGGACGGGGCGGCAGTAGGTTTTAGACCGATTGGTTCACTCTCGCTTCTCGTGTGCTGTATAATGTCATAGGAGGTACCCGACCGGTCGCCGCCCGCCGAATCGGTTTGTTTTTCGAGTTCGGGCAGCGTCCACCAGAAACCGACGCCAAAGACAACGACCAGAAAAGCGCAAATACAGATAATGACGATAAGGATGTGTTTACTTTCCATTATGACATACTCCCGCGATAACCTCATTTAGTTTATCGACAGATCGCCGTTATGCATTGAGGAAGAATTTCGGTATTCAGGCGGGCTATATACAGGGCCGGATTGCCCCGAATAACCGGATTGTTCCGGTTATGTCCGGCTAATGGATTTCACCCCATGTTTTTCCTTTTTCGATCGATACCTTGAGGGGGACCTTGAGAGGGACCGCCTCTTCCATCGTCTTTTTTATGAGCCGGCCGGCCTCATCGGCCTCCTCTTCCGGTACCTCGAAGATGAGTTCGTCATGTACCTGGAGAAGCAGTTTTGTTTTCAGATTTCTTTTTGCGCATGCATCCGTCACAGAGATCATCGCTCGTTTTACGATATCCGCCGCGGTTCCCTGTATCGGGGTGTTGACCGCTATCCGCTCTTCGGCGGTTTTTACGGTTTTGTTTGGATTATTGATATTGGGAAGCCTTCGGCGCCTTCCCCAGAGGGTTTCGACGTACCCCTGTTTTTCGGCTTTTTTTATCGTTTGCTTTCTGAACTCGTCGACTCCGGCATATTCGGTAAAATATGCCGAAATAAAGCGGTCGGCATCGGCCCGTGCGATTTTCAGATCCCTGGAAAGCCGATAGGAGGACATCCCGTAGATGACGCCGAAGTTGATCGTCTTTCCGACTCTTCGATGGGCGGGAAGGACTTCCTCTTCCTTTTCATGAAACAAAACGGCGGCCGTGTGAGTGTGAATGTCCTTTCCCGTGCTAAAGGCCTCGATAAGTCTGAGGTCGTTCGAGAGATGGGCTAAAATCATCAGTTCGATCTGGGAATAATCGGCGGAAAGGAAGAGACACCCCCTTGCAGCGGTAAAGGCGTCCCTGATACGTCTCCCTTCATCCTCCCGTACCGGTATATTCTGGAGATTCGGTTCGATACTGGAAAGCCTGCCCGTTGCGGTACCTGTTTGCAGATAGTGGGTGTGCAGCCGTCCCGTTTCACCGATTATCTGTTCCGGGAGGGTGTCCACGTAGGTCGATTTCAGTTTGGAAAGGATTCTGTGCCGCAATACGCTTTGCGCGACGGTGCTTTGATTCTGCAGCTCTTCGAGGACCTGGGAGTCGGTCGAATAGCCGGTTTTCGTCTTCTTGAGTCTGGGGAGACTCAGTTCCTCGAAAAGCACTTTCTGCAGCTCTTTTGTGCTGCGTATATTGAACTCGTGTCCGACGTCCCGGTAAATTTGCTTTTCGATTTCTATCAGACTCCCGTCGATTTCCTTTCCGTATCGCGACAGCTTTTCGTGATCGAGGATGATCCCATTCAGTTCCATTTCCGCGAGGATAGTCACAAGCGGCATTTCCGTTTCATAAAAAAGTTTTTCGAGTTTTTCATTGCCTTTTTCCCCGAAAAGATTTGAAAAAAAATGATAGAGTCTGAGTGTGATATCCGCATCTTCTCCGGCATAATCGGAAACGGCCGCGATGTCCAGTTCTTCCAGCGTCGAGGAGTCCCCGCGGGGAATGAGTTCGCTGTAACGGATTGTTTTATAATGAAGGTGCCGCTCCGAGAGTGTGTCCATATTGTACCGTCCCGCCGTCGCGTCGCATACCCACGCCGCCACCATGGTATCGAAATAACAGTTCCGGATTTCGATCCCCCACCGTTTCATTACCTTGTAGTCATACTTGATATTCTGACCGACCAAACGAAGCGAGGCGTCCTCGAGCAGGGAGGCGATTCTTTTTTTGATGTCCTCTTCGTCCGGGCATTGGACGTTGTGCGCGTGAATTGGTATATAACATGCGCGGCCTTTTTCAATCGCCAATGAAATACCGATAGGCCGCGCGCGCATCGCGTCCTTATTGTCGGTCTCGACATCGAATGAAAACACGCCGGCTTTTTTCGCCGCACCAATCCATGAATCTATCTCCCCGAGTGTGGTCACGGGCCGGTAGGTTCCGGGGGCGGTCGCCGAGAGTCCGGTGTCCGGGACATTTTCCTCATCGAGGTCCGAGAGAAAGGACTTCATATCCTCTTCCCGGTACAATTCGATGACGCGCATCCGGTCCGGGGGTCTGCGGATGAGAGACTCGATGCCGTAAAAAGGAACATCCCGCTTGAGGACGATGAGTTCCCTGCTCATGCGGGCGCTTTCCCTGCCTTCAGCGAGTTTCCGGCGTTGGGATTCCGGGGCGATATCATCGAGATGGGCGTAGATGTTGTCCAGGGTTTTCCAGTCTGCGAGGAGTTTCAGCGCACTTTTTTCACCGATTCCCCTGACCCCGGGAATATTGTCGGATGTGTCGCCCATAAGACTCAGGTAATCGATTATCTGCTCGGGATACAAACCCTTGTTTTTGAAGACTTCCTCCCTTCCCCATTCGACTAAATCTTCAAACCCCTTTTCAAGGTTGATGATCTTTACCGATTCATCGACAAGCTGGAGAAGGTCCTTGTCCTTTGAAAGAATCCAGCAGGGTCTCTTTTCGGCGCTGCAAAGCCCGGCAATTGTGGCGATTATATCGTCGGCTTCATATCCGTCTTTTCGAATACATGCAATGCCCCGTGCTTCGAGTATTTTCTCGATACGGGGTATCTGCGCGTGAAGATCGGGCGGCGCTTTTTGACGGGTTGCCTTGTATTCGGGATACATATCGTGCCTGAAGGTCGGAGTCGTCGAATCCATAATGACACCGATATATTGCGGTTTTTTTAACTTCATCAGTTTATCGAGCGACCGGAAGAATCCGAATATCGAGGAAGTGTTCTCCCCCTTCGGGTTTCTGAGGGGATTTCGCAGATGAACATAGTATGCTCTGTAGATGAGACTGTATCCGTCAATTAAATAAACAGGTTCCTTTTCCATTTACAATACCTCTTTCCCGATACCCCGGATATACTTTCTGTTTTATACAATCACAGATCACTCCGATGTTCAAGATCACACCCCGGCTATTTTTTAATCCGCTCAGTCCGGGATCCTTATCAGGACCGATGGACCCCAACGGTCAAAGCGTTTTTTACCGGGTATTGTAAAAGAGGCTTGAGCGGGCGGGAGTTTTCCCTCCGCCGGATGTTACCGGGATTATACCGAAATGTCTATAAATGAGGGCAGGCTGGTTTTGCGGGAACGAATACGACTACTCTTTTTCTTTCTCACCGCATCGAGTTCCGTTTTTAGCCCGGCAAGCTTTTTCTCGAGATGTTTCCTGTTTCGTTTATGCTGATGAATCACCTCCTTCATCAGCCGCTCGATATCATCTTTTACCGGCTTAATATCTTCGTTTTCTGTTGGAAAGTTCTCTTCCTGCCGTTTCAAGGGGGGGAGGAGTTTTTCATATGATGCTATCTCCCCGCAGAGAAACTTTTCCTGCATTTTATAGGCTTCGAGTTTTTCTTCTTTTCCTGCCGTTATCGCTTCTTCTATTTTTTCTCCCAGCAGAACCCATTGTTTCAGTTTTTCTCTCTCTGAAACGAGCAGTTGATATATGTGTGTACCGAGTGTTTTCTTTTCCATAGTATATGGACCGTTATAAAAAACGATCAGCCCGCGATATTGATTCCGCCCGTCCCCATGGCATTATTCGAATACATTCCCTTGTCCGCGATCTGACTCCATGCGTCCCGCAGTTCGGTCAGGATTTTCTTGACCGTCTCCAGATGAGTGACGTCTTTACGTATATTGGCATTGAGAAGTTCGCGGTTGATAAAAACATAGATGCTGAAGAGGTTCTTCGCGATGTCTCCTCCCTTCTCGAAATCAAGGGCGACCATCAGTTCGGAGACGATATCCTGTGCTTTTATAATGGCGTTACTGATCATATCGAGTTTTTTGGATTTTTTCTCAAATCCTTCGATCGCAATATTGATATTTTTTATCGCTCCATCATAAAGCATGATAATGAGCTGGCCGGGGGTTGCGGATTTGATTTGTGTTTCTTTGTAGGCTTTCAGCGGGTTGCTTCCCATAAGGTTTTCTCCTTATCTTAAGGTATTCTCCTCATCTTTGGTGAATACCTTATCTCTCCTGCTTTATACTGCAGGGCATTCTTTCACCTTATCTATATCGACACATTATGAACTAAACATGAGGGCTTTTTTCAAAAAACCATCATCCTTCCCTGCAGGAAGCGTTTTAGGACTAAAACGCGGTCCATAAAGGACAATTAAATCGTAACTGTTTCCGGTATAGTTTTCAATAGTTTTCAAAAAAAAATTGAGTTTATTTTGCATGTTTGATCAGGACGGAAACGGGAACGATATCATAGCCGGAATTCAGCAGGCTGTTGATAAGAACATCGAGTTTCTGAAAAAGATAATCTTCCCGTTTACCACCGGGAATTCCCGCCTGAATCGGAATGATGGACCCCGGTTTCTTTTCCCCGATAATCTTCTCGATTAATTCACTGGCGGTAAAATAAATCCCCCGTGTCACATTCGTCTCCCCGTCCGTTACCCAGTCCATTGTATCGATATCTTTCCCCACATAGGTATAACCCATTTCTTTCGATACCGCGATTATATCGGAATTGACGAAATAATGCGGCGCATGCCAGAAAAGCGCGAAATCGCTGCCGGTTGCCTTGAAGTAATCGTCTTCATTGATTGCAAGCCCGGTTTTTATAAAATCCCTGTCGAGCCTGTATTTTGAATCGGTCATATTGAAATAGGCATAAAAGAGCGACCCGACTTCGTGTTCGGCTTCCGCGATCTCCTTCACGGCTCCCGGGAATCGTCTGATTGCCTCTCCGTTGATAAAAAAGGTGCAGGTAAGGCCGTATTCGGAAAGCGTATGAAGGATCGCGGTGAGTCCCTGTATCGAGTCAATTACATTGAAGACAAGCGATACCTCCCGCCGCCTGAGCCGTGAGCCGTGATTAAAATAATCAAAATCGACCGGTTCGTCCTTTTCCGGAAATTCATCGTACGCCGGTCCCGAATCATCGTCAATAAGGGGAACCGTGCCGAAAGTATCCTTTTCGATATTTCGTACCATGATCATATTTTTGAACGCGCCGTGGGTCGAGCTGGAAAAATAGACGCGATAGGATCCGGATTCGATACGCGGCTGTTCGATGTCGTAACTCGAGATCTGCTTCCACATCGTTTCATCCGGTCCGATCAGATATATGTTTTCCTTCCCCTTCGAGAGAATCGATTTTTCGTCGATCGAAAAGCCGTATGCCTTTACCTGTGAAATGGCTATCCGTGTACTTTTTCTCTGAAGCATATCATAGACCTCGGTATACCACGGGCCTGCGATTACCAGTTCGTCGTCCGATTTCCAGATACAATTCCTGGGTTCGGGGTGTGGGATCGAATCACGAATTTTCCATGCGTCAAAGGTGCGAAGTTCGATTTTATCGGGCTTAAGGAGGGCTATCGTTTGCTCATCGGGCGAGAGAACAATATCGGCGATATCGGTATCGTTTGTCTGTTCGAAATAGGAAACGATCGGTTTTTCGGGTATACTGAGCCGGAAGAGAGTCGATGTAATCTTGCCTTTTTCAATCCGTCGGACTAAGATAACAAGCTTGTCCCGGGACGACCAGACCACCTTCCACACCTGCGTGTTTTGGGGAAGGTAAAGATAGGGGAGTGATGTTACGTTACCCACGGAGGTATAGTCTTCCGTACGGATGTGATAGAGAAATACGTTTCTTCCGCCCTTACTTAGCAGTATCTTCTTACCGTCCGGTGAAATCCAGAACCTGTCGAAATTGGGATCGAACTCGAAAGGTATTTTACCTATCACCTTGCCGATCTGAAATATTTCCTTGTAAAACGGCAGAGAAAAGAACTCCCTGTTTTGTATGGAATATATCAGTTCCCCGGTTACATAGATAAGGGTTTTTCTGTCGTACCAGACGACATTCTGAAGCCTCCCTTTGCCTATTTTACGCAGGTGTTCGGTAAATACCCTTTTTTCTTCCATTTGATCGAGTGCATAATAGTAAATGGTGTTTTTGTCGGCATAGACAAAATAGCGTGAATCCGGCGACCAGAGGGCGATGGGATTGTCGAAATCGAGTTCGATTTTCTCCGATACGATCGTCTCTTTCGATGTTTCCGTCTCGCATAGAATAAGCTTGCCGACACCCCCGGCGGTATTCTTTATGTACAGCAAATAACGGCCGTCAGGTGACGTCTGAATCGGATTGAGTTTACCCCGCTGAATAACCTTGTTCCTGACAAACGATGAGAAAAGATCGAGTGATGTTATCGTTTTTAAACCGGGATCGACTCTGAATACGCCGAATCTGTTCTGAAGCTGTATCCGGCCGGTTCCTTCAAGAAGAAGCACCGATTCGGGGAAAAAGGTAAGCTGCCGTATCTCCTGTGTGTCGAGATCGGTGAGGAAGAGGGTTTCGTATTCCCCGTAACCGGGCATGTTCATTGACATGGAAAAAAGAAGCCTGTTCTGGGTCGAAAGTTTCATGTCGACGAAGCTGATATCCGCATACGCGGCAAAGCTGATTATCAATAGAAACGGAATGATCTTTTTCACCATTTATACCCTTGTCCTTATACCATATTTGTCGGCATGATCAGGCCGTGAAAAAATGAAAAATAATGCCGGCAGCTTTATAAAATATAAACCCTGCGGTCCCGTTCTTCAAGGTCGGGAAGGGGGTAGTGAATGCAAGATTGTGCATGAAATCAAAAAAAATGAACAATGAACATCGGATGACGCGGATTGAACGGATTGGTAATCAAATACAGTTGTTTCGTATTTACGGCAAACCGTTCATTAATGATTTTAAAAATCCGTGTAATCCGATAAATCCGCTGTTATCCTGCTATTTTTTAAATATACAGAATGCGCAAAGAATCTATTAATTATTGGTATAATTGACTATCCTGATTATTATTTGTACCCTTCCTTGAGTTTATGATGAATATAACGCATAGAAGTCATCAGGAGGTAAAAAATGGAATTTTGCCTGTTTTATAGAGGAAAACTTCCAAGTAATGGCGATATAAAGGAAAAACACCGGATTCGTCTTGCATTGCAGCCCCAGATTGAAAAATTATGGGAACAAAAGCCTCTTTCCGGTTTGCTTTCAAAAAAAATGAAAAATGGAAAAGAAAATGATCTGGTAACGGATATTGGCGGCATACGATTTCAATCGATTGTTACTGGTAATTTGAATATGATTGCCGATCTTGAAATCGATTTCTTACGTTACGGAAATCCGGGTGAATTGGTACAATGCGGTGATATCGACAATAGAGTCAAAACACTTTTTGACGCACTGCGGAGTCCGAATAATTCATCTGAAATTCCAACAGGCCCCGAGTTTGATTCTGAGAATAAAAAAATTATATTCTGTCTTCTTGATGATGACAGGCTTATCGCCAATTTGAAAATAAATACATTTCAAAATCTCAACGGTGACGATGAAAATGATGTGATCCTGTTGATTAAGGTAAAAACCAGATTGACGAGTTTGATATATGATAATATGGGATTATAATAAAAGTTTAGGAATGAGACATTTAATGTAGGGCACTTCTAAAAACCTGCTTTGCAGGTTTTTAGAAGTGCCCATAAAGAATTTTTATCATGAGTCACTATCAGCCACTATGCATAAAACACCCGGAGAAATCTGCTTGTGGATAACCCGAGCCGCTGTTTATCCTTGATATTTTGGTTGCGGCCGTGAGGCCGTGTCAGGCAATCGGTGAAGTATGTGATTTCTGCGCAAGAAATTGCTAACCGCGAACTATAACTGCCTGACTTGACAAACCGAACCGGTTTTCACCGAAATGAAGAAGAAAAAATATGTGCCTGACGCGATAAGACAAGGTCATACTCCCATGTAATTGACGGGTAGGGCGTTCCTGCGGAGAAACATGAGGAAGACGTCACCCTTCCTGTAGAATGCCTGTCTTTTTTTCCGAACCTTTCAATTTTCAGGTCGAATGCCCTATATTAAAAAAGCACGAAAGACCTATTTTAATATAGGGCAAAGTATGGTATGAATATATTGGCAATATACTCATTGAAGCGATTTATTATCGTACTATACGTCTGTATAAAGAATGAATGGTAAAATTCGGTGGGAAGGCTGATTTTAATATTCATGAAAAGCCGATATGGTTATACAAAAGAACAACGTTTTCCGGTCCGGCGATCCGGCCCGGTTGAAAAAAAATGTAAATTTAACAAAACAACGGAGGATTACATGAAAACTTACTGCCCGGTTCACGGACTTCCGGTCCGGATTTTTATCATTGCGCTTCTGCTTTTTTCCGGTACGCTCCTTTTCGGCCAGGCCCTCGGCGATGTGAACTCGAGCGGCGCCGTCGATATCGTCGACGCGCTTCTCGTTGCTCAGTACTATGTGGGGTTGAACCCTTCCGGATTCGACCTCTCCGTCGCGGACGTCAACTGCAGTTCGTCAGTCGACATCGTCGATTCGCTTGTCATTGCCCAATTCTACGTGGGACTCATTCCCGAGCTCCCCTGCGGCAATTCGACGCCCGACCCGACCCCTTCACCGTATACCGGTCAGACGCCGGTACCATCGGCGACGCCCCGGATTCCTTATTCGGTGAACGAGAATATCCGCCTCAATTCGATAGGGTACCTTCCCGGCTCGAAGAAGGGCGCCTCCATCGCGGTTAACAGTTCTTCTTTCACCGTACGGAGGATTTCCGACGATTCCGCAGCCTTTTCGGGGAATGTATCCGGCCAGGTAAACGGCGTCTACCAGGCCGATTTTTCGGCCCTCACCGAGGAGGGGAGTTTTTACCTCGATGTGTCCGGGGTCGGGAGATCCGCTCCTTTCGAGATCAAGGGCGGGCTCTACACATTCCCGTTCTATACGGTAATGAGGGGCTTCTACCTCTGGCGTTCCGGAACGGCCGTATCGGGGACGCACTACGGTGTCACCTATTCCCACGCCCAGTCGCATATGAACGACGGCTACATGGATTACATCACCGGCAGCCATACCAGGGTGGACGGTGTGGGGGGCTGGTACGATGCAGGTGATTACGGAAAGTACGTGGTCAACGCGGGTGTCACCGTCGGCGTCATGTTCATGGCATGGGAACACTTCCAGTCGAAACTGGAAAACATCGTCCTCGACATCCCCGAATCCGGCAATTCGCTCCCCGATTATCTCGATGAGTTGAAGTGGGAGATGGACTGGATCCTCAAGATGCAGTATACGGACGGCACCGGAAGGGTGTCCCATAAACTCACCAGGACCGATTTCGCGGGCTTCGTCATGCCGGAAACCGATACGGCGGACAGGTTTTTCGTCCCCTGGGGAAGCGCAGCTACCGCGGATTTCGCGGCAATGGCTGCCATGGCGTACAGAATCTATCAGCCTTACGATCCGGCATATGCCCGGCGGTGTCTCGATGCGGCGACGGTGAGTTACGATTTTCTCCGAAACAATACCGCCTACCATGCGGCCGACCAGTCGGGTTTTTCCACGGGCGGCTATGAAGACAGCATATACCGGGACACCGACGACAGACTCTGGGCTGCCGCGGAGATGTGGGAATCCACAGGCAATGCGGCCTATTTGAGTGACTTCGAGAGCAGGGCTCAGAGTTACAGCCCCAAGATGTACGACGACTTCGACTGGGGCAATGTGAGCAACCTCGGGATGATCACGTACCTCCTCTCGAACCGTTCCGGCAAGAACCAGTCCCTCGTGAACGATATAAGGAATTCGCTCATCAGCGTATCGGACGACATGGTGCAGATCGCGAACACCGAGGCCTACCGCCGGCCCCTCGGAGATTCGTATTACTGGGGATGTAACGGCGGGCTTGCAAGGCAGACGCTCATACTCCAGGTGGCAAACATGATCTCACCCAATCAGGCGTACGTGGATACGGCCCTCGATGCGGTGAATCACGTGTTCGGCAGAAACATCTACAACAGGTCGTATGTTACGGATCTCGGTTACAATCCGCCGATGCATCCGCATGACAGGCGTTCAGGTGCCGACGGCATTACTCCTCCGTGGCCCGGTTACCTCGTGGGCGGCGGACACTCGGAAACGGGCTGGTCCGACATACAGGACGACTACGAGACGAACGAGATTGCGATAAACTGGAGCGCCGCCTTAGTCTACGCGATCGCGGGATTCCTGGATTAATACAATTTTGGAAAAATCATTCGGGGCCGTCCCCCAACAGGGACGGTCTTTTTTATCTGCAGCCGGGATCCATTCGTAGTGAGCGGCGCAGGGATTGAGCTTCCGGAAAATGTACTGGTGATGAACATAAGAGGTGGGCCGCTATTAAACGCTGATGAAACCCGTGTACAGGTATTGAAAGAACCGGGAAGAAAGGCGCAGACACTTTCATGGATGTGGGTATTTTTAGGCGGATCACCTGAGAAAAATGCTGTCGTATTTTCCGGTATCACCTGAAAAGATAAAATATGAATCGTTTCATGGTAATTTTCTATTTATAACGCCAAAGGACAATAACCATTTCAAGGAAAATTTCAAAAGTCTTGATGGAAGGAGTATGAACATTTATGCAGGCTTGTTCCTGACGGCCGGAAAGAAAAACAAGAAATTAATGAGAAGTTGTAACAAGAGGAAGCAGTACGAGAAGAAACACCTGCAGTTGGTGCAAAACAACAGAGGTCTTACTGGGAGATGCTTATAAAGAAGGTCTATGGTGTGGATACATTAATCTGTCTGAAATGCGGTTAAGACGGTACTGTCAATAATTTTTCGTACATTTTATTGGCCCTCAAACTGAAATAATGTATTAACTGGTTTCTTTTTGCAATGCCAATTCCTTGAGTAATTCAATGTTGAGATATTTTTTAATGCCCCATTTGCTCCCGGCGACATATCTCAACCTATCCGCGGCGAGCATAAGCGCTGAATTACCGTCAGGAAATGATCCCACTACTCTGGTGTCTATTATGAAAAAAACCATGATCTCAAGCAAAGAATCACAATTGAAAAGATTGAAACCTCCTTAAATCTCAATGTACCTTGACAGAGGCTACCGTTTCCCAATACCCTTTTTCAGGATTTCGTTGTCGTCGATTATTCGTTCGACCGCAATCGATACCCGGAAAACAGGACGGTCGAAACCATCATGAGGAAAGGAGATCGCGCTTATGTCGCACCCGGCTTCAGAATATCCGATTATCCGCCCCGCCCATAAGGTAAGTGAAGGGGTATCCCGCAGTTGTATTTTTACGGAGCACCTGATGCTTGCCGTCCCTTCGGGAAAGAAACATACGGTCAAAATACTCACGGAACGGGTAAGGTTGATCGACAGCTTTCACCCCGTACGCGGGGATTTTCTTGAATAAACGGCCGATCCGCCTGCCTGCGGTTTCCACGGAGGTGCGCCGCGGGCACCGGGTTTCAGCAGGACCTGTTTCCGTCGATATTCTTGAAATCGATCCGGTATCTTTTATTGTTCCCAAGAACGATGTCCGCGCCCATGGCCGATAATGAGGGGGTAACGTCCATTATGGCGATCTCTTTGACGGGTGACAGCTCTTCCTCCGTCCATTCCCCGTCATCCGTTTTATGAAGCATAACGGCTATCATCAACTCCATCGCCGGATTTTTCGACGTTCTTTTTCTTTCGGCATACAGAACGGTACTCTCGTCCGCTTCGGCATTCCGGCCTTTGTGTATCAGCCCGCCTACCTTATCCCAGCCGCTGTAGGTAATAAGCGCGAGACTCCTTCCCCTGATCGTGGCGGTAATTACTTTTTTCATAGAGTCTTCGAATTGTATGATTTCGGCCCGTTCACCGTCGATATGGGGCAGGCCGTAATGCCCGAGCGTCAATTCATGTTCGAACGCCAGACGGCAGCGGTCCGCACGTATAACGCCGCCTGGTATCGTGATTTCCGCGAGGTCGATGATATAGCCGACGCCGTTATTCGGCGGCTGCCTCATGACAAGCTGCCTGTAGATGACTTCGTTATGGACGCCGTTAAAAAGGATGTTCCGGGAAGTGGTAAACCCCATATTGTTCTCTGAAGTATTTTCGAGCGACTGGCCGGTGAGATAGAAATTGATGTCATCGCCCCTCACATCGCGGGGGTCGAGGCTGCGAAAACTGTATTCCATCGATGTTCCGCCTTCGGGGTTGTGGTCCTCCCACGGGAAATGGGTATTGAAAGCGAGTTTCGAATAGTTGTGATCGTCATAATACACCTTGCCGGGTATTATTTCCGAGGCGCCGGTTTTCCCGTGATTGACGAGAACGATGCCCGGATTTTCAAGAACGACCCGGTTCGATCTGTTCCCGAGTTTTTTCCAGATTCCTTCGTTTTCTCTGGCGGTCCAGAACGGAGAATCGTCCGGCAGCGCAAGACATAAAAACGGCAGAAACATGATGAACGGACTGGCCGGACAGCTGTAATTTTGAAGCATATATTCCCTGTGTCCGTAGAAGCCGAGACTCGGGATATCATTGTCGTAAAAATCCTCCCTTGTGACAAATTGCAGAAGAGAGCCGGAACAAAGCCTTCGAGCCCAGCCCGGATCAAGGGGATGATCCTTTTTCAACATGAACGAAACCGGAAAGCCGCCTGATATCCATGTTCTGTAACAAATACTTCGCGCCCACATGTTTATAAATCCGTTTCGTGCGAAAAAGGCGGTATAGGTTTTCATTAATTCCCGTGCGGATTGTTCGATCACTTCCGATATTTCGGGATAATGAGCGTCCCCGAAGGCCCTGTTCCAGACGGTCCCGTAAACGATGAACAGGCTTATTGTGTAATAATTGTATGTCTGTTCCAGGTACCAGCCGTTTCCCGAATGATAGGAAGCCACCCAGAGGAGATGGCTTTTGAGTAACCCGTCGTCGATCTCGTATCCGTGCTTCTTCAGGAACGAAAGGGCCACGATATTGAACACGCGCCAGTTATTCTGGGTCGTTCTGTGATGCGCCCATTTGGAAATGGTAACGGCCATTTCGTCCTTTTGTTTTTGCGTATAATATGGCCATATGATGTCAGGAAAAAGTAAAAGGGTTTTGAACAGCCCTCCGAACTCGCAGGTAAACTGATAGGTTGCATCGGGCAGGTCTTCGGGCAGGGGAAGGGAATTGGGATGTCCGGGCGTCAGGGTATGATACAATTGCAGGCAATAATAATCTTTTAGTCTGATGTTATTAATGCAGACATCGGGTTCGACATGCATAAGGGGGCCGGCGAGTGTCAGTGTCCTTTCGAGCGCTTCGAATTCAAAGGAACGATAGCGCCAGGCGGGAGCATCCGGCTGCGGATAGGTTTTTCCCGGTACTGTCGGAAATATCAAGGGTGTCCCGGCGGAGGGAACATATGTGAAGGCTCTTGAGAGAAGATATTTCGCGCAATCAATATAATGCCTTCTCGTCATTCCCGTATAAGGACTCGTGTAAAAGTCGGGATTGCCGACTTCATACGCCTTTTTCATGTCATCTCCGGATTCAATCACCGGACCCCTGCCGCTCCCTGACGACGACGCCAATCCACCTGTTCCGTACCTCTTCCGTCTTCACATGTTCCGCATGTACGTCGATACCGATCCCGCCGCGGATATTGAAGACACCCTTTACGAGGCACCAGTGCGGATCGATTACTTCGACCAGATCGTCCAGAATCTGGTTGACGAGGTGTTCGTGAAACACTCCTTCGTTCCGGAACGACCAGAGATAAAGCTTCAGTGATTTGGATTCGACAATCTTTTTATCCGGGACATACCAGATCCGGATTCGAGCAAAATCGGGATTTCCGGTTTTTGGACAGACACAGGTGAACTCGTCCGTTTTCAGGGTGACAAGATAATGCCTTTGAGGTGAATGGTTGGGAAAGGCTTCGAGTTTTCTTTGCGGTCCGGATTTGCTGCCGAGAATGAATAAGTTGTCGAGGTCTGAAGTATCTGTCGGCACAAACATGCTCCTTTTAAAAAAAAAGTAAAAGATCCTGACGCCACCGTTTGATCTTTTACTTTTTTTAGTGGAGGTATGGGGATTCGAACCCCAGACCTATGGCTTGCAAAGCCACCGCTCTAGCCAGCTGAGCTATACCCCCGAATTAAAAAAAAGGGAAGGGGAAAAAGAGGGGAAAATTAGAAAACTCTTTAGAAAGGAGGTGATCCAGCCGCACCTTCCGGTACGGCTA
>JAFGHO010000028.1 GCA_016930085.1 Spirochaetales bacterium | reverse complement strand
GAATGAGAAAGTAGCAAGGGATTACCGGGACAGACAATCATCCTCACACGACGATGAACGTATCGCTGTCCGCAATCCCTTCGACTTTCGGTTCCCGTGAATTTGTTCTGAATAGTGTCATTTGAACGAACGGCCGCGGTAATTCCGCGGCTTTTTTTTGGTGTGAAGGGGGGAAATACCGTGGCGCAGAAAACATTATCATTCCATCATGTCGATTTTTCCTATGAAACATCGCCGGAACCCCTGTTCGGGGACATTTCGTTCTCTGTCGCCGCCGGATGGACCGGCGTTATCGGCAGCAATGGGGCGGGAAAGACCACGCTTCTTTCCCTTGCGGCGGGAATCCTCTTCCCGTTATCCGGCTCGATCCAGGGGCCGCGGAACCGGCTTTACTGCGAACAGCGGACAGATGATCCCCCCCCGTTGTTCCGCGAGTTTCTGTTTTCTCCTGACAAGGAAGCCTGGAGGATCAAAACGCGGCTCGGCATCGAAGACGACTGGCCGGACAGATGGGAAACCCTGAGCCACGGTGAGCGGAAGCGGTCGCAGATCGGGGTCGCGTTGTGGAAAACCCCCGATGTCCTCGCCGTCGATGAGCCGGCAAATCACCTCGACCGTTCGGCGAGAAAGACCCTCATATCGGCATTGTCCCGGTACCGGGGGATCGGACTTATTGTGAGTCACGACAGGGAACTGCTTGATACCCTCACGGCGCAATGCCTTTTTCTCTATCCCGACGTGATAATAATCCGGCCGGGGGGGATCAGCAGGGGGATGGAACAGGAGGAACGTGAGGAAGAAACCGCGCGAAAGAAAAAGGTCCTTGCCGGGGAGCATTATAAACGGCTGAAACGGGAAGCGGCAAAGCGGAGGGAAAAGGCTTCGCGGCAGCAGAACCTCAGGTCGAAGCGGGGGCTTGCGCCAAAGGACCATGACGCCCGTTTCAGGAAGAATCTCGCCCGGCTTACCGGTAAGGACGGGGTCGGCGGGAAATTACTCAGGCAGATCGACGGCAGACTGAAACAGGCCGAAAAACGTGATGAGGATCTTTCCTGCAGAAAGCGGGAAAAGAGGGGGATAACCATTCATGGTTCATTTTCTCATCGGGATGTCCTGTTTCATCTTCCCCCGGCGACGCTTTCACTCGGTACAGTCAAACGGCTCGAGGTTCCCCGTCTCTTTATATACCCGCAGGACCGGATCGCCCTGATCGGGGACAACGGGACGGGGAAAAGTACCCTTATCCGCATGATTGTCTCCTCTCTTTCCTCTTCCGGCCTCCGGTTCCTCTATATCCCCCAGGAAATATCGAAAAAGCAGACTATCGGCCTGCTTTTTCGATTCGGGAAACTCCCGGATGATATCCGCGGCAGGGTGCTTGCGACCATAAGCAGACTCGGCTCGGTACCCGGCCGTTTGCTCGATACATACCTCTCGAGTCCCGGGGAATCGAGGAAGCTTATGCTCGCTTTGGGGCTGACGAATACGCCCGAACTCATCATCATGGATGAACCGACAAACCATATGGACATCGTTTCGGTCCGATGTCTTGAAACTTCCCTCACCGAATGCGGCTGCGCCCTCCTCCTCGCGAGTCATGACATGGCTTTTCTGGATCATCTGGCGGTGACATGCTGGCGGATCGACATGACGGAAAATGACAGGTACAGACTCGTCGGAAAATAGCGCGCGGTTATTGAAGGATTGCGCGCGATTATCGAAGGATTGCGCGCCGGTTTTGAAAAATAACGCAAATTTTTTTGTCATTATCATGAAAGACTGATGTAAAATTACTTTTAGCGGATTAAAACCATTGACAAACATTGCTTTTCTTGTTACATACTAACCTAAGTGATCAGGTTATCTTTGATAAATACCTTGTTTGTATGCGTATGGTTCGATTATTTAATGCGTATCGTTGGCTTGTTTCAAAACCCATTTTACAGTCTGACACGACGACAATTTCAACTATCATGTAATTTCTTTCAAACGCGGGAAATGCCAACGAACGGTTTTATTCCATGAGATGCATAAGAGCAAACGGAGATTTCCGAAAGGTGGTTCGGGAAACGGGTATCATGTTGAAAAAAGGAGGTGCCTTCGGCATATGGGACAGGTGGTGATAAAAAAACAGTTATGTAAAGGCTGCGGATACTGTGTCGAGGCTTGTCCGCGACACCTTCTCGAACAATCGGGAGAGATCAACTCCAACGGATACGAATATCCCGCGTACAAAGGGGACGGCTGTACGGGCTGCGGTTTCTGCTTTTATGCATGCCCGGAACTCGATGCGATCGAGGTCTACCCGGATCCGTGACGGTCCGGAAAACGATACGTTTGGATGGTGATATGGCACGATATTTTTTAAAGGGAAACGAAGCCGTGGTTGTCGGGGCGCTTGTTGCCGGGTGTGAATCCTTTTACGGCTATCCGATCACCCCGGCAAGTGAAATAGCCCATGCGGCATCGGAATACTTTCCGACGCTCGGCAGAACCTTTCTTCAGGCGGAAAGCGAACTCGCTTCTATTAATATGGTATACGGCGCGGCATCGACCGGACAGCGAACCATGACCGCATCTTCCAGTCCGGGAATCAGTCTCATGTGCGAAGGGATATCGTATATGGCCGGGTGCGAGCTTCCCTGTCTCGTCGTCGATATAATGAGGGCGGGCCCGGGCCTGGGCAATATCGGAGCCGAACAATCGGACTACAATCAGCTGACAAAGGGGGGCGGGCACGGCGATTATCTCACGATCGTCCTCGCGCCCAATTCGGTACAGGAAATGATCGATTTCGCGATCCTGGGTTTCGATCTCGCGGACAAATACAGAAATCCGGTCGTCATCGCTGCAGACGGCGTTATCGGGCAGATGATGGAATCGGTGAGCTTCCCTGAAGACTACACACCCCTCTATCAGGATAAACCGTGGGCGCTCACCGGAGATAAAAATTCGGAACGAAGGCTTCACACATCGATTTATATCGAAAACGACGAACTCGAAGCCCATAACATGAGGCTTCAGGAAAAATTCAGCCGGATGAAAGCCGCCGAGCAGCGGGCGGAGGAATATATGACGGAAGATGCCGAACTTCTCCTTGTCGGTTACGGGAGCGTGTCCAGGCAATTAAAGGCGGTGGTCAACAATGTCAGGCAAAGGGGCGTCAAGGCCGGGCTTTTCAGACCCGTCACCATCAGCCCGTTCCCCGCGGTCCGGCTTGAAAAATGCATCCGTGGAAAGAAAAGGATCGTCGTCGCCGAAATGAGCAGCGGTCAGCTTCATTACGATGTGAAGGCCCTGGTGGGGAATGATATCCCCATCTCCCTGATCGGCAAGCTCGGGGGAAACCTCATCGAAGAGGAATCAATTTTGAGAGAAGTACTATGAAAAAGATATTCAAAAAATCCGATGGTTTTTACGATACGTTTTTCCGAAAGCCGGGAGATGACAAGCAAAGCACGACCTACTGTTCCGGCTGCGGTCACGGCATTGTCCACAAGCTTGTCGCCGAGGCCCTCGTCGATCTCGATATGCTCGACAAGACAACCTTCATAAGTCCCGTCGGCTGTTCCGTTTTCGCCTACTATTATTTTAAATGCGGTAATATCGAAGCGGCCCACGGACGGGCCCCCGCGGTCGCGACGGGCATCAAACGCGCGCTTCCCGAAAGTTATGTCGTCAGTTATCAGGGCGACGGCGACCTCGCCGCAATCGGCACAGCGGAGATCATCCACGCGGCAAACCGCGGAGAAAACATCACCGTTATCTTTGTCAACAACGCGGTCTACGGTATGACGGGCGGGCAGATGGCCCCGACAACACTCATCGACCAGAAAACGACGACCACCCCGCGGGGCAGAAGCAGGGAGAACGAGGGCATGCCCATCAAGGTAGCCGAACTGATCGCGACGCTTCCGGCACCGGTGTATGTCGAACGGACGTCCCTTCACGATATTTCTCACATCATGAAAACGCGGCTCGCGATACGCAAGGCGCTCCGTTTCCAGAAAGAAGGCAAGGGGTTCACCCTGATCGAAGTACTCAGCCAGTGTCCGACCAACTGGAAGGTCAAACCCGATCAGGCGGGGGAGTGGATAAAAAAGCACATGCTTCCCTATTATGACCTTGGTGTTTTCCGCGATACTTCCAGGGAGGCCGAACAGAGGACGGGAGGGCCCATGAACAGAAAAGCTTCCGATCACCTCAAGCCGGGAAAACTCATGGAGAAAATCGGTATCAAGAGTGAATCCGAATCGCTTCACTCGAGTTTTTCGGAAAAAATGACGATCGACCATGAATTGAAGATCCGGATCGCGGGATTCGGTGGGCAGGGGGTGCTCTACCTGGGACAGATTCTCTGCCAGCTCGCGCTCAAGAACGAATACAGGGCGACATGGTTTCCGGCATACGGCCCCGCCATGCGGGGGGGGACGGCAAACTGTTCGGTCGTCCTGAGCAACAGGGAAATCGCCAGTCCGATTTTTTCGATGTCCGATATCCTCGTGGCCATGAATCAGCCGTCGTTCGATAAATTCAGCCCCTTCGTTTCGCCGGACGGCTACCTCTTTTGCAACAGCTCCATTATCAGTGTGGAGCCGGATTATGAAGCCGAATTGCGGGATAGACGGATCAAACTTGTTTCCATCGAGGCCACCTCGCTGGCCGAAGAAGCTGGATTCAGTTTCTCCTCGAATATCGTCATACTCGGTAAAATCCTGAAAACGCTTCCCTATTTTCACAAGGAAGACGTCTTTTCACTTATCAAACGGAAATTCAGAAACAAGGAAAAACTCATTCAGTTCAATGTGAAGGCCTTTACCCTCGGGTTTGAAGCGTGATGTGATTCGACAATACGAACCGCCGGTACACTCCTTTAGAGGGCCGGACCGCAACTTGTTCCATGCTGTTTTTCTTCATCTCGCACGCTGTTCGACATTTAAAACGATCATGAAACGGCGAATTCCGGTTCTGCAATATCACCCGCCGGTGATGAATACGTGAAAGCGTATTTTACCGGGATACAAAGTACGGGATGATCACCTGATTTTTAATTTGCACTATCGCAATATACATGATATAATAAATACCTCATAAAATTTAAAAAGGTAAATTAAAAGAAAGGAGAAATCAATGAAACACAAGGTTACATGGCTTTTTACCGTGGTAGGAATGATTCTTCTCTGCTCACTTGTTTCGGCCCAGGAAACATGTGAAAAATACGGTATCATTTCAGTGGCTGGCGGTGAATACAGCCTTGCCAACAATGTCTGGGGGGCCGATACCAGGCAGTGTATACGGTCCAACGGATCGACCGGCTTCACCGTCTCCGTGTCCGAACACAACCAGGGCTCGGTCGCCGCCTATCCTTCCATCTGGAAAGGCTGCCACTGGGGCGATTGCACGAGCGGCAGCGGACTGCCGAGGCGCGTCAGCGAGATCGGCAGCGCGAGTTACAATTTCAGCGTCAGCAGTACCCGGCCCGAAGGCGACTACAATGTCGCGGCCGAATGCTGGCTGAGTCCGAACGAGGACTCGAGCGACGGCTACAACAATGGCGCCGAAATCATGATCGTCCTCGACTACAGGAACATGTATCCGGCGGGATCGCAGGTCGGAACATTCAACGGTCATGCCGTCTATTATGCCAGCGTCGGCTGGAATTTCGTCACCTATGTGCTGACGGGAAGAAACTCGGCAAGCGGGAATTTCATGGACTTCATCAATGACGCGATCTCCCGCGGATACGCGGAACGTTCATGGTACCTCCACGACATGGAGGCGGGATTCGAGATTATGAGGGGCGGTCAGGGACTCACCTGCAACTCGTTCTCGTTCTCCGTCGGTGGAGGCGGGGGGGGCGGTATTACTACCACTTCGACCGGAACGACCTCCTCGACGAGAACGACGACTTCGACCGGCGGAAGCGGCGGCGGCACCCTCGGCTGCGGTACCTGTAACTGGTACGGGACCGATACCCCGATCTGCTGCAATACGACAAGCGGCTGGGGCTGGGAGAACAACACGAGCTGTGTTTCGCTGAGTACCTGCGAAGGGGCGGGCCAGACCGTGACCGGCGGAAGCGGCGGGGGAACAACGGTAACCAATCCGCCGACACCGGTACCGACGAATCCTCCGACGCCGGCACCGACGAATCCTCCCGCCCAGAGCACCAACCCGCCCGCGCAGACAAATCCCCCGTCCGGGGGCGGCGGCACCCTCGGCTGCGGCACCTGCAACTGGTACGGAAGGGATTATCCTGTCTGCTGTAACACCACAAGCGGCTGGGGCTGGGAAAACAACATGAGTTGTATTTCCGAGAGTACATGCCGGAACGCCGGGCAGACCGTGACCGGCGGAACGGGCGGCGGAAGCGCGTCGACCACGACGACCTCGAACAGGATTTCCTCCACAACGACCTCGACGGGCGGATCGACCGGCGGGGCCTCAGGATGTACCTGCGACGCGGGCTGCGACTCCAGAACGAGTATTTCCGCCGGTTTTACTAAAAACGGCGCGGGTGAGTTTTGCTGGGAAGCATCTTCGTTGGGCAGATTTATCAATTCATGGAATGTCGATGTGCTAGAGATCAATGGCGTCGATGTGACCAACAAGTATACGAATGCCTCGAGCCTGCCCGCTCAGATAAACGGACAATATTATATCTATTACAAGGCAAGCCTCAGCTGGGCCCATTTTGAAGCGAGTAATTAATTACCGTTTCATGTAGAAAATGTGAAGGGCTGCCGGAGAAAGACCGGCAGCCCTTTTTTATCAATGTCCCGTTGCGGGATTATCCGTCTTTATCAAACCGGATTCCTCAGGATGCGGTTTATGCCTGCCGTCCTTTACTGCAGCGGACTCAATACTCCAATGTACGGGTATCGTTGGACATGTATGTATTACGCCTTATCTGCGGGATGTGGATATCGTGAGAAAGACAATCAGGCGTTTTTTGTTATTTCTGTTTCTTTACCGGAATATAGATGATCTGGCCTTCGTAAATGTAATTGAGATTATAAATGCCGTTCAGGGAGGCGATTTCATAGATACTCACTCCGAACCGGCGGGCAATGTCGTGAAGATAATCTCCCCATTTAACCGTATAGACATATGCTTCGATATATTCACCCCGTGGAATCCAGAGTTTCCGGCCCACATAGATCCTGTTCCAGTTTGTGATGTTGTTGGTCTGGGCAAGGATCTCCGGATTGATATTGTATCGTGATGCAATTCCCAAAAAGGTTTCCCCCCATGTGATTGTATGCCATCTCCCGTTTTTCGCGTCCGTTTCTGCAAAACAAAGACCGGCGGTTATGAGAAGCACGATGACAATCATCGGCAGGGTAATGATCTTTTTATTCATACAGGCCATCCTTTGCCGTCAGGCATCATGGAAGCATGAAATAGGGCGGTCGGATTAGTTACAGATATCTGAACCATGAATTTCATACTCCCTTATATTCCTATATTATGCCAATATTGATTTTATTTCAATAAAAAATTCAGACCGATCTCATCGTCCGAACCGTATCTATTGTGAACGTATGGTATATTATTGATCGATGACTCTTTTTTGTTTTACATGAATCATGTACACTGTATCCATGACGAGGTTAACGGAAAAAAGGCCGCATGTATTCATCCTCGCTATCGGATATATCCTGTCGATGTTTGCGGGTGCCGCGGGTGCGATCATGGGGCTTTATGTATTAATCAAATACAGGCATGGTGAGGTCGACCATGGGCGGGGAATGCTTTTTCTTTCGTTTGTGTCACTCCTTTCATTTGTCTTGTATTATTTCATCATTGTTCATTTTTTTGAGATCCGGGAACTCTATATCGTTTTGAGTCCCGTTTCCCTCTTTTGTTTCGGCCTTTTTCGGATACTGCAAAAAGAAAGACAAAAAAGGGAGAATAACGGGGCCGTGGTACGGCACGATTTCGAACATTATTTGACCGTATTCGTGGGGATGTATCCATTTATTGTCGGTATATGGGGACTCATCGTTATTCTGTTCAAACTCGATCTGTTTCCGTCATGGCCCCTCCGGTATGGTCTGCGCCTTGCGGGATGCCTGCTCAATACGGCTATCGGCTGTCTTTCACTTTTGCGTTTACCGATCATGAAGCGGCAGGACAAGAAGAAGGCGGATTCGGGAGCAACAAGGACAGGTTTTCCGGGCGAAGTATTCTTTTCCGGAACATGGCCCGCTTTCTTCCTTATTTTTACCGGTATCCTGATTATGATTTATGAACTGGTTCTCTCGTATTATATCCTGCTTTGATGTTGCGGTCTCATGGTATCACCGGCCGGTTTTTTCGATCCGGCGCATGGTGACAATAAGGACGTACCGTATTAACTGAAATCAGGCCCCAAATAGCGGTTTTCATCTATCGGCTGTATCCATGGCCGGGAGCTTTTTTTCATGCGGGATTATAAGCGTTTCTTTTTGATCCACATAGAAAGTGTATGCAACGCCTGATGAAAGCCGGAAAAGCCGGTGATATCCATATGGAAATTGTTCGGTCAGCAATCGGCCTTGTTCAACGCGGTAAAGAGGTGAAAAGGGGCTTTCGGTAAACCAGTCGCCTTCTCCCGGATCCAGGGCGATCTCTCTGCATGGAAGTCTTTTTATCGACCGGATGCTGAATTGCTTCGCGGTCAGGCTTTGTGCGAGTCCCGAATAGTCGAGGTTCCAGAAATCGCCTCCTGATATTTCTTCCAATTCCTTTTGCAGCCGTATTACATTCAGTGCGGACATGTCTTCACCCAGCGCCATACATTCCATGAGAAGAGACGAAATAAAGCCCTTTTCCCAGGTCAATACTACCGACAGCGACACCGGATTATCGATATCATGGGGATATAAGGCCCCGGCCGGGGGTAGGGGAATACCATCGGCCATTGGAAAAGCGAGGATCGGGCTATTCCGCAGCTTGCGGACAGGTATCGCGATCTCCCAATCGGTATTATCTGTGACAATACTTTTGTGTTTCCCATCGGTATCAAAATACCGGATCTCACAGACAAGGGAACGAAAGGTGTCCTTCCACTGTCGGGGCGGGTCTTCCATGCGGCAGGTCAGCACGCAGGATGAAGAGAAGAGATCACAACCAATTAAAAGGAGGATGCCCGAGATACAGGCTAAAATTATATATATTTTTCTCATCATAACCTATATAACGCCTTATTTTGTCTTTCTGCATTGAATTTTTTTATCAATCGTTGATAGTTTGTATATTTTCTTCTATAATTGTTACTGTACGTATGATCGATTTTTCCGGATTTTAAATAAAATTGACTGAAAGCTTAATTTCATAGTGAAATAAGGCCGAAAATGAAATTAAAGAGCGGGAGAGGGACACCTTCGGATACAGATGTATGAGTGATGCCGAAAATTTTATCGATCAATTAGAGCAGACTCTGATAAAAAAAAGGGAATATATCGAGGTGGCAAATCTTCCCCGATTGAAAGAACATCTCGGCTTTTTTCAGACGTATTTCCAGAATGTCTACAATATTCTCATACGGAAGGCACTCCTTCAGGAAGACCCGTATAAGGGAGAGGAAAAAATATCGGAAGTTACCGTACCTTCTTCGGATCCGCCGCTTGATTCTGGAACACAGGATCAGATGAGTCATCGTATTTGCGCATATCATACCCAACTCGAGTTCCTTAACAACTATTATCAACTGAGTCTCGATTTTCTCGATCTCCGGAGGGTCAAACGTATTACCGAACTCATGAAGTATATCAACTGGATGCAGCTTACCCCAACCTCGACGGATCCCCCCACGAGGTTTATCGGCGAAGCGCTTCATAAAATAAAAATGGGATCGGATAAAATATCGATTCAGATCATCGTCGATTCTTCCATACAGCTCGATAAGCATCTGCGGGTAATCTACGGTCTGCTCGAGGAACTCATCCTCCTTCTCAGGGAAATGTACAAACTGGAAGTGAGAAAACTCGTCCTGCCGAACATCGAAGAGGACCTCAGGCTTCTGATCAGCAATCCGGACAGTGCGATAAAGGCGGTAAAAAGCATTTTCCCCAAATATATCGCGAAAAAACCCTTTTACCCCGAACTCATCAAGGAAATTTTCCAGGAGGATTATTCGGAGCGCGGGGTGGACCTCAAACGGACATTGCTTTCGCGGCTCGAGGTGAAAGAGAAAAAGGCGAAAAAGAAAAAAAAGGTGGTGCAATACAAGCCGATTATTCTCCAGGGCTTGAGGATCATAGCCGGTGCATGTTTTCACATCAAGGATGCGATTACAAAGCTGAATGAAAACCAGGAAACGTATGAAAGCAGGAAAATGGGAATCGGTGAACGGATTTTGCGATGGCTCAGGAAACTAATTCGCGGCAAGGATGATTCCCAGATGTACGATATCGAATTTTTCGATGTCACCACATCGACGACAAAGAGAGAAAAACTCAATTTTGCCGCTTTTATCGAAGATCTCGAAAATCAGGTCAAATTCTATACCGCACTGGCAAACAAGGCCAGCTCCACATATCAGAAATACGAGGCGGCGACTGAGGAGAAATTATACGAAGTACTCAACAGGAACCTGGCGAATCTCCATGTCATTCACCGGCGTTTCTCGGGACTCAATGATTTTTTTCGAAATGAAATACCAAAAGCAAAACGGAATAAAATCAGGGGACTCAATCTCGAGATCAATGCAGTGAAGAACAGTATTATCAAAGCAAACAAGAAAAAACATGAATATGTTTCCGCCATCGAAGAACGTGAACAAATGAAACGCCTTGGAATAAAAACGGAAGAATGATAAAAACCGCATCTTCAGCCCGGGCACGCTTTGTACGATATGGTGATAATTTTTTACGGATTAAGCGCGGATTCATACAATACGACAATATCCGGATAATCGGAGGAAAAAATGAAACAGGTAAAAATCGTTTTTTATATTGTTGCGTTAATTTTTTGTGCAGCCGCATTGTGCGGGGCACAGCCTGAACCCGAACATTTTGTTCTCGTTCACGGTGCGTGGCACGGCGCATGGTGCTGGTATAAACTGGCGGTCATGCTGGAAGAAGACGGACATACCGTCACCCTCATCGATCTACCCGGTCACGGGATCGACTCAAGCGATCCGGCAGACGTCACCCTGGATGATTACAGAGACAGGATTACCGGTGTGCTGGATTCCATTCCCGAGGAAGTGATTCTGGTCGGTCATAGTATGGGGGGGATCGCGATTTCGGCGGCAGCGGAATCCCGGCCTACCGATATCAAAAAACTGATCTATCTTTCGGCTTTCCTGCTGCAAAGCGGTCAATCCATGCTCGATATTGCTTTGCAGGATACCGGCTCACATGTGCTGCCGAATCTTATTATTCTCCCGGAAGAAGGCATTATCGACATCAACAGGGAAAACCTTGTCGATATGTTTTACCAGCTTTCACCCGCAGAAGATGTCAGTCTCGCCCGGACGGTGTTGAAACCCAATCCGATCGCGCCGTTTTCCACCCCGCTCATCGTTACCGAGCCGAATTACGGCAGCGTCGAACGCTTTTATATCTTTACACTGGAGGACAATGCCATCACTTATCCGATTCAGCAGATGATGGTTGCGGCCTCTCCGTGCAGGGCTGTATTTGTTCTGGACACCGATCATTCATCCTTTTTTTCGGAGCCCAAAAATCTCATCAAAGTGATCGACGATATTCTTCTGGAAAAATATTGAACGGCACGGTCTTGCCGGCTTTAGTGAAAAGGCTGTCTTCGCGGATTTTTACGTGGAACGGGATGCTTTTTTCCATTCCCGATCAAGCAGCGGACCATTGGCTACACCGTATACATTCCAAGCAATCGGAACTCATCCGTTTCTTTCCTGAGTATTTCGATTGTCTCGTTGAATCGCGAGATGTCTTCCGGTACCTCGACATCCACATAAAACATGTACTCCCATGGTTTGCCCGGGATTGGCCGGGATTCGAGTTTTTTCATATTAATCGATTTTTCCGTCAGGTTGCGAAGCACATAAAACAACGCGCCCGGTTTGTCCAGGGTCGAAAAGACAAACGATGCCTTTTCCGGTTTATCTACTTTTGCCGCTTCTTCACGCGCGATCACGACGAAGCGCGTATAGTTCCGGGCGTTGGTTTCAACACTTTCCTTGAGGACGTTCATGCCGTATACCTTTGCGGCTTCTTCACTCGCAATTGCTGAGTTTTCCTTTTTCCCTTCCCGTGCGATAAAGGCGACGGAGCCCGCAGTGTCGTAGTACGCGACCTTTTCCCAGTGAGGATACTTTTCTAGATATTTCGAACACTGGGTGAGTCCCTGGGGGTGTGAATACACCCGTTTTATTTCTTCGATTACTGCGCCGGGAAGCGCGATAAGATTATGAACGATTCTGATTATTTTCTCTCCGATTATTCGGATATCCGGAAACTGGAGAAGGAGATCGAAGTTCTGGTGGATCGAGCCGGAGAGGGAATTTTCGAGGGGGACGACACCGAAACGGCTTTTCCCTTCGAGAACTGAATTGAAGACATCCCGGAACTCCGTACAGGGGAGAAGTTCTACTTCTTCGTCGAAGTAGCTGTAAATCGCCTTTTCACTGAATGCGCCCCGTTCGCCCTGAAAGGAGACCATTGGTTTCCCTGTGTCTTTGATCTTTTTGTCTTTTTTCCTTATTGCATACGCGGCCGATCGTTCGGGAAGTCTGGCTATTTCCTTTCCGATAACGGGGGCAAGTGCTTCGATATCGCGCATGAGTTTTTCGAATTGTTCGGGATAAAGCGACTGTGGACCGTCCGAAAGAGCATTTTCCGGGTCCGGGTGAACTTCGACGACGATACCGTCCGAGCCCGCCGCAACGGCGGCAAGTGCCATGGGACTCACCTTTTCACGGATACCCGTCCCGTGAGAAGGATCCACGACGATCGGCAAATGGCTTAATTTCTTGACAACCGGAATGGCCGAAATATCGAGAGTATTTCTTGTGTAGGTTTCAAAAGTACGGATTCCCCGCTCGCAGAGAATCACTTCTTCCCCCCCATGGGCAAGGAGGTATTCGGCTGACATGAGGAGTTCCTGGATGGTCGCGGCAAAACCGCGTTTTATCATGATCGGTTTGTTGATCGACCCGAGGCGTTTCAATAACTCGAAGTTCTGCATATTACGCGCGCCAACCTGGATGATATCGGCATATTCCTTCATCAATTCGACTTGTTCATGTGAAACAATCTCCGAGATAACCGGCATGCCGGTTGCCTCGCCGGCCTCCTTTAGGTATTTCAAGCCGGTTTCGGCAAGGCCCTGGAAGGCGTATGGTGAAGAACGGGGCTTATATGCACCGCCTCTGAGTATCACGGCACCGGATTCCTTGACGCAATGGGCGGTTTCGAGTATCTGTTCGCGGGACTCGACCGCGCAAGGGCCGGCTATGATAACGATTCGTTTTCCGCCGATCTTTATTGGTCCGATGGGAATTACCGTATCGTCTTTTTTAAACTCCCGTGATGCGAGTTTATATGGTTTCGATATGGGAATGACACGTGAGACACCGGGAAGAAGCTCCACCTCCCTTATATCGATGCTTACGACACCCACCGCGCCGAAAATAGTCTCTTCTTCTCCTACGATTTCCCGGATAATGAACCCTTTTTTCTCGAGAAAACTCTTTATCGAGTTTTTATCTTTTTCAGTAATGCCGTGTTCCAATACGATAACCATGATAACAACTATTACCCAGCTTCGTCGTTATGTCAAGAGAGGGGAGACAGGGAAATGAATGGTAACGGAGTGTACGGTATACATCAATGACAAAATAGAGGCGGTGATAAAATCGCTATATGACAAAATCCGGTGTATAGGAAAATAAGGATATAACGCTGCTGTAAATAGTCACTCATCGTGAGGGGCAGGGGAAAGAATTTTTCGGGCTTTGAGGTTAATGTGTCGATTAATTCGATGTATCATGCACGGTTTTTATCTTTTGTCCGGCTGGGATGTATGAGGGTGTAAAGGGGGTTGGGTAGTGTTTTTTTAAAGACGAAGTATCCAAAAAGGTGAATAATGACTCGTATACATGGAAATCAACCTATTTCGACCCGGTAAATGTTGAATTATCCTATACAATTGTCGTAAATTCTTTCGTGACTGTATACTTTTCTCCTCAATTCTCCATTGCTTAAATCTTTTTTTAAATTCTTCGATCACCTTATTTCCATATTTCTCCACCATCACCAAGAACAACTCCAACAATCCCCTCACCAACTGTGCGATACTAAAACAATTCAAATCAGCATGCAGCAGCTTTATCTTTCGATACATATCCTCAGGGAAATACGCATGTACGTGTTTCCGGCTTTCATCCGGATTGTGTGAGACCGATTGATATCGGCTCATTCGTTGCCTCCCCCATTTGTGCTTCTTTACGATCAAAGGATCGACGAAAGATATGATCCCGGCAATCACACCGGATAACGATCTCCTTGAGCCGAACAAATTCAGGTTTAGCAGTTTCTCTTTCATTAAATCCGTTATAACAAAATGGAATTCATGTAGACCCGACTTTATCATGTGACTCTCCTTATTGTTTTTATTCTCTTATATTCTATAACGCTAAAAAATTGCGCGTTGCTTTGAATTTATTTTTTAAGGTGAAAAAAAAATAAGTCAGGAAAGCCCCTTGACAGGCAGGGCAGCGGACTGTCTCCGCTGCCCCGAAATGCCGGCTTCAGCAACAATCGATATCATGTTATTTATTAATGGCATATCCCTTTTTTTCAGCCTGTTCTTCGAGTACATTCATCAAGGCATTGCCCAATGTGTCGTCTTTCTCCAGTTCACCGCTTGTTTTCCTTACATATGCTTCCCGTTCCTTGTATAAAAAACGAATTTTCTTTTGTATCTCGTTCCTTTCCTCGCTTTTTGCCTTTATATATGCTTCCCTTTCATGAAGGGTCATCGTTCTCATTTGTTCGGGAAGTTCGTTATCGGCAATTTCCTTTAACTGGACGGAAGTATCCCGGAGTGCGTCGACGAGATCCCATGAACTGTTCAGGTAATTTGACGTGGATTTCGCCGCGGCACGTTTGACAAGGTTCTCGTTGTTCACCGACAGGGCGTTTGTATCCTGGGCTGTCTGACGGACCATCAGCGTCTCTCCCCCCTCTCCATATGGAATATACGTATTATTCAACGCTTCATTCAGCCTGGCGATTTCCTCATCCTGCGGGGCATCGATAGCGACGACCACCTGATTATGATCGATAGTCATATATTGTCCGCCCCCCCGGACCGCACCGTCATACCAGAATTCCCGGATTCCTTCTTCACGGTTACCGCAATGTATAGTGTTAACGGTAATACCGCGTTCTGAAGCGGTGGCGCAGGCCGATTTATAATCAACGCTTCCCTGGGTGAACGGTTCATTGCCGGCTATGAAAATAAGTTTCAAGTCATCATCGTTGTCACTCCACGGCAGTTCCGCAAGTGCACGTTCGATTACCATGCCGCAGTATTCATCGCCTCCGTTTGTAGTAAGCCTGAAAAGCTCTTCGTAGATATGGTCCAGATCGCGGCTTAACGGGACGATCTGTCTGATGTGCCCCTCCCATGTGGATATTGATTGTTTGCCGTATTCGTAGAGGGAAACATATAATGCCGGTGTTTTTCCGTCTTTTTGTGTCTCGGACAATTCGTTTACGATGTTCCAGAGACAGGCTTTCGCCTGATCGATGAGCCCGCTCATACTTCCGCTTGTATCGAGGAGTACGGCAAGCTGGATCGCCGGTCCGTCATGGCCGGCCGCGATACCTGCTTCAATGTCCGCGCGCGCGGTTGTGAAATCGGCAAACAACAACAAAATGGTTATCACAAAAACGCCAAGGGTTACAAAAAAAGCATACCTGTATATTCTTTTCATAATGTCCTCCTGTTCACAATATAAGGCAATACCAATGTACCGATGTCACACCGATGTAAAAGCTTTGTAAAAAAAGTGTAAATTGGTAATATCAATCTTGTTCCAAAACAGGCTTGAATCTATCCGAACAAATTCTCAATTTTTCTATTGACAGGATCCGGGAAGAAGTGTATATTATAATTAATTAAACGGTTAGTTAATTTTAGTATGGGAAAGAATAAAGAGGAATCAAAAAATCGTATTCTCACCGCCGCAATGCGACTGTTTGCGGAAAAAGGGTATGACGGTGCGTGTATGGATGAAATAGCCCGCAAGGCAAAAGTCAATAAAGCACTGATATATTATTACTTTAAAAGTAAAAAGGCAGTGTTGAATGAGTTGTTCAGTACTTTTTTCAGGGAATCGACAGAGTTGCTTTTACGTTTTATCGAACGGGGGGGATTCAAGGAAAATGCGGAAGAGAACAAACGGCTGTTCGATGCCGAATATTCAACATATCTGGAAACAAACAGGGATATTTTGAAGATACTTGTCGCCGAATCGCTGAAAAGTAATATCAGGGATGTGCCGTTATTCAAGCTTGTCGATGTGGGCGGCAATGTCGATGATGAAAAGATCAATAAAATAAAGGAACGGGTTAATATACCTCATTATACACAACAACAGATGTATGTGACGGAGTTTTTTACCGGAGTCATACCGTTTGTCTGCTATATTGTCTTCAAGGAGAAGTGGTGTGATTATTTCCATATTACAAAAGAAGAGCTGGCGAAGTATTTCGATGCCGCCATGGAAGCGACACATGAACGGCATCACAGGAATATGGAAGAAGGGAAGGGGTAATTTTTTTTGGAAAGTAATAGACTAAATGGCTAGTTAGTATTGTCGTGACCCGGAAGCGGGCATACGGTAGAGGCTGGTAGTGGATAACGGAAGCCGTCGGCAATATCGAGTAATGTGAGGGTAAAAGAAGCCGGATAGAACCGGTTTTTCAGAAAATGTCGGTATAAAAGATATGGAGGTGATTATGAAAATTACGGGAATCGACACGACTAAATGTTCCGTCTGCGGTATTTGCATCCGGGAGTGTGTCGCAGGATTGTATTCACTCAATGGAAAAGAAGGGGTAGCGTACCGCGATCCGAACAGTTGGTGCACGGGATGCGGTCATTGCGTTTCCGCTTGTCCGGAGAATGCGATTACGTATTCCGACCGTGAGAAGGCACGGGAGTATACGGATGGAGCCGTGTCGTTTGAACATGCTTTCGATTTTATTTTGTCGAAACGCTCTATGCGGAAATATCGGGAAAAGGACATCCCGAAACATGATATTGATAAGATACTTGATGTCATGAGGCATGCGCCGAGCGGACACAATGAGCAACCGTGCGAGTATGTGGTGGTCAAAAGGGAAACAATCAAAAAGATGCTTCTGGATGAAACGATCGCGTCGTTACGTTTGTTCAGACGATTGATGAAGATACATATTCTTTTAAAGCCGTTCGTTCCCCGTTCTCTGTATCGACTGCTTTCGGATCACAGTACCCTTTTGGGACTCGAAGCCCTTATTGATCAATATGAAGCCGGTGGGGATCCGATCTTTTATCAAGCGCCGGTGATCGTCCTTGTCCATGTGCCGGATGCCGGGCGTATGTCGTATGTCGATCCCGCGATCTCGGTTACCTACGGGATGCTTGCCGCACACTCACTCGGATTGGGAAGTTGCTGGATGGGATTTACGATGATGGCGGTCGACCGAAACAGGCGGGTGATGAGGCGACTCAATATTTCAGAAAACAGGCTGATTGCAGGGGTGATGACACTCGGATATCCCGTTCACCGTTATTATCGCCTGCCGGTACGCCGGGAAGTCAGGGCTGTATGGTTTGAGTAGACGGTACGGCCGTTTTTAATGGAAAAGAATGACGGCTGTATATAGGGGGATTGCCTCGATTACCGCCGGAACCCTGTCGTGATTCAAGGCCTTCGAACCCGGGTGATTATCGAACCGCATATTTTTGCGTTGATAAAAAAAAGGTGAAATCATTCATTTTCAATGGAAAAACTCTTGTTTTTCTGGTTTCTATATTCTTCGAGGTATGTGAGGACCAGGTTATAGGCCTCCTCACCGAAATCGGTCGATATAAGCTTTTCGAAATTTTCTTCGACAAGCTTTTCCCATTTCACCTCGTCTTCCGGTGTAACTTCCTGAACAACTAAACCGTGCTGTTGCATAATTGCGATCGCCTCGTTGTCCGCTTCGATCATCCGTGTATTCACTTTCTGCAGAATATTTCTTGCAGACTTTTTGAGTTGCGGTCTGAGATCTTCCGGTATCTTTTGCCAGATCGATTTCGAGATCAACAGACCAGCAGTCATGGGTGCCCAATTTATCGCCGTCATATTGTCCGCCACCGCAAACCATTGGTACACCGCGGCCGAAAGGGGAGATGTAGCAAGTCCGTCTATCATCCCGCTTTGAAGTGAGGTAAGGATATCCGGTACCCCGAGGGGGATGACACTGAATCCCGCCTTTTTCCATATCTGCACGACAGCAGGGGAACCCTCCCACAGCCACATTTTCTGGTTTTTCAAATCTTCCGGCGTTCGGACCGGATTCCGGGTGAAGAAATGGACCCATCCGGCAAAGGTGAACCCGATCGCGATAAACTGTTTTTTCTCCAGTTCTTTTTCCAGATACGGAGTCATCCTTTCGAGTATATAGAATAGCTCGTCTTCCGTCCGGATAAGCATGGGAACGGAAATTGACAAAATCCCTTTTTCGATCTTGTTGATACCGATGCAGGTGATGGCGGCAGCGTGAAGTTGTCTTAATTTTATTTTACGTATCATTACGTCCTCGTCACCCGCGATACCGCCGGGATATATCTTGAGAACGACCTTTCCATTTGAAAGTCTGGACCATTCGGCTGCGAGTTCCTTGAGACTTTTATCCCAGAGGGAGTTGGCCGGTGCCAGACTTCCCAGTTTGATCGTTATTCCGTAGAGGCCGGTCCAGGAAGCAATGATGACGAATAAAACGATAAGTAACTGTTTTTTAGATTGCATGAAATTCCCCCTTAATCTCCTTGCCGGCTTTTATGTATAATTATTCAATAAACACGGGTTGAACTCAATGTTTTTACATAAAGCAGGACAAACCCGACAAATGCTACCGTATCAATTAAAGTTTCTTAGGTATAGATTACACCGATTTCAGGGATGTTACAATATCCTCTTCGACGAAATCCCGGGTTTTCTTCTTCAGCCATATTACATGCCGTCACGTTTCGGGAACGTTTGTGGCATATGGCAATATTAATCCTTTTCCCGAGGGGTATCTTCCTCTTTTGGGATAAAAAGATAGGTATGTCCGGGCTGGATGAGTAATGTCGCCGTTTCCGGATCGAACGGAGCGGTATCCGGTGTCATTATATATTCGGTGACGAGAAAAAAATCGGCTTTGACGAGGATATCGCCAAACAGAATAAATCCGAAGTTATTCCCGTACAACCGGTTTTCCGATATCGCAAGCAGCCTGTGTTCGTTAACGAAGACCTCCAACTCGTTTTTAAAACGCCTGACGGCAATTTTATTTTCGGACGGATTGCGGTTGACAAATGTCGACCGCTGCCAGTTGATAAGGGTTTCCCACTCGTTGTTCTTACGTATTCCGTAAAGGATGTAATCCTCAAAAATAATGATAAATGAAGCGTTTTTTTTATCGGGATCGGCCCCCCATGTTATACCGTAACTGCATTCGCCTTTACCCGCGATCTTGATGATTTTGCTTTCGATGATAAAATCGTGCCGGTTGGTTATGGTAATGGGAAGACATGAAAATGTCGCTTCATGCTTTTTTTTGTTTTCAAGGAAATAGTGACCCTCTTCGATGCGGGAGATTGTCTTGTGATCGCCGTTCGTCGTCCACCCGTTGAGATTGTCGTCGAATTTATCGGAAAATACGATTTTTTCTTCAAGGACGGGAACAATTTCTTCTTTTTCCACGATAGCCGGGGTGACCGGGACAATGACCGGGCGTGACGCGCATCCAACCGCAGCCAGTGCCATGACGGTAAATGCCATGACAGTCGGGTATGTATACTTTTTGATCTTCAAAGGGCATACTCCTTTCCTAAATATCGGAATATAATGCCGTGAAAAAAGGGAAAATATTCCGGGGGCGAACACGTCCGTCCGAATGTTTCGGGCGCATCGCCGCGCATACCGGCAGGGTGTTGTCTTTTACCGGATATTTCATTAATATGTATGATATGAGGAGCAAGGTCAATGCGATATAACAAATTCGGCAAACTGGATATCGACGTATCGATACTGGGTTTTGGCGCGATGAGACTACCCATGGTAAAGGATACCGGGGAAATCGACGAAGAAACGGCAACGGAAATGATTCATACGGCGATCGATAACGGTGTAAACTATTTTGATACGGCGTATCCGTATCATAATAAAAAAAGCGAGTCTTTTTTGGGAAAAATACTCGGCGACGGTTACGGGAAAAACGTGATGCTCGCGACGAAACTCCCCCCATGGCTTGTAAAAACGCAGGATGACTGTGAACGAATTTTCAACGAACAGCGTGGGAAGCTGAAAACGGATACGATCGATTTTTATCTTTTTCACGCTTTGAACGGGGAAAGCTGGGCTCGACTAAAGCAATGCGGCGCAGTGGAATGGGCCGAGAAAAAGATATCGGATGGATCGATACGATATCTGGGATTTTCATTCCACGGAGAATACAAGGATTTTATCCATATAACCGATGATTACGAGTGGACATTCTGCCAGATTCAGTACAATTACATCGACGTCGACAACCAGGCGGGGAAAAGAGGGCTTCTTCATGCGGCATCGAAAGGAATGGCGGTGGTCGTGATGGAACCACTTTTAGGCGGAAAACTCGTTGAGTCTCCCCCGCACATCGGTTCGATATGGGATGTCGCGCACACAAAGCGTACACCGGTGGAATGGGCGCTTCGATGGTTGTGGGATCAGCCCGAGGTCACCACCGTTCTGAGTGGAATGAGTTCTCCCCGCCATGTACGCGAAAACCTTCTTTATGCCGGCCGTGCCCTGCAAAACAATCTCTCTGATGAAGAACATGCATTGTACGAGAGAGTCAGGGCGGCATATAAACGGTACTGTCCGATTCCCTGCACGATGTGCCGGTATTGTATGCCGTGTCCGTCCGGGATCGATATTCCATGGAATATGTCACTCTATAATGACGGCGTCATGTATGAAAGTCCAGGAGAGGTCCGGGTAGGGTATCGAAACATGCCGAAAAACAAACGGGCCGATCAATGTACGGCGTGCGGTCAGTGTGAAGAACTGTGTCCGCAGGGGATTAATATAAGCGAATGGATGTCGAAGATACACCGCGTTCTGGGAGAAGGGGAGACGTTCCCGGAGCTGGCGAAATAATGGCCTTTTCTTAGCCGCTTGACCAAATCACCGCTACTTTTTATAGTGATTCAATATAAATCGAGCCGATACCGGAAATAAAGCAATAAGGATATAACTATGGAAAGCAACAGATTGTCCGATAAATCGTATAAGGGAACCCGTGATTTTTATCCGGATGACATGGTGTACCGTAACTGGTACTTTTCAACGGTCCGTCACGTCGTGGAAAGCTACGGGTATGAAGAATACCACAGTCCGCTTCTTGAACCGTTTGATATCTATGCCGCAAAAAGCGGGGACGAAGTCGCAAAAGAACAGCTTTACCTTTTTGAAGACAAAGGAGGGCGTAAGGTTGCCATCCGGCCGGAGATGACCCCTTCGGTCGCACGCATGGTCGCGGCACGGCTCGAGTCCCTCACGTTTCCCCTTCGCTGGTACAGTGTTGCAAATTTTCTGCGGTACGAAAAACCGCAGAAAGGGCGTCTGAGGGAACACTGGCAGGTGAATGTGGATATTTTCGGTTCGGATGCGATCGAGGCGGATGTTGAAATCGTATCGGTTATTATCTCGATCATGCGGGCGTTTCAGGCGGATGAAACGATGTTCAGGATAAAGATCAGCAACCGGAAATTTTTCAATGATGTGCTTACCGATATTCTCAAAATAAAGCAGGATCAGGTGGGGATTATTTCGAAAGCAGTGGATAAAAAATCCAAGATCGCACCGGAGACCTACCGCGGATGGCTCAAAGATATCGGACTATCGGCAAAAACAATCGACAAACTCGAGGAGATATTTACACTGAGTTTTGCAGATATCGCCGGGAGGATGGGAATCGATTCCGAAGGGGCCAGGGAACTTTACAGGCTTTTTCTTCTTCTTCAGAAGACGGGGCTGGATAGATACGGCGGGTTTGATTTTTCCATTATCAGGGGGTTCGATTATTATACGGGAACCGTTTTCGAGGTGTACGACACCTCATCCGAAAACAGAAGAAGTCTTTTCGGAGGCGGGCGATACGACAATCTTGTGGGTATGTTCAAGGACATTTCGATTTCCGGGATCGGATTCGGTCTGGGTGATGTGACATTTCAGCATTTTCTCGAGCTTCATCGTCTTATCCCCGAAGATATCAAAAACCGGAAAAAGGTACTCATTACACGGTTTCTTGGTATGCCGTCGGAACATTATTTCAAACTCTCGGATGAACTTCGTCAGGCCGATATTGCAAACGCGATATATCTGGCGGAGAATGACAAGTTTACCAAACAGATACGCTTCGCGGAAAAGAAAGGATTCACTATTCTCCTCATACTCGGCGAAGATGAATTAAGGGAAGGAAACGTGACGATAAAACACCTCGGCACAAGAAACCAGGTTTGCGTTCCCAGGGGATTGTGTATCGAGAAGATTAAGGAACTCATGTGACAGGGGAAAACGGCGCGGTCGCAGCCGCGGGAAGCCAATGGTAGCCATGATGTTTTTTTCGAATATGACGTGTTGTCCGATAAAACACGGGGTAAAAACAGGGTGGTTGCGGCTTGTTTTTATTTTCGCTGTGCTTCCCGTGATCTGCTCCTGTATAAATCCGGGGGATAAAGAAAGAGGCCGCGATTACATCCAGATGAATCGGTCGAGCAGCGCCGCCTGTCTGGTTGCTTCTTCGATCATCGGGCAATCCGTTAACGATAAATCCATAAAGGTCGTCGAAGTGGGCGCGGGATATGAAACCGGTCTTGTCGTTATCGGGGGGATACACGGAAATGAGCGGAACACCGCCGCGCTCGTCGGTGATCTGATGGGTATATACACGGAAAAACCGAATCTCGTTCCGCGCCCCCTGCGCCTTTTTTTCGTCCCCCTCCTGAATCCCGATGGTTTTGAACAATCCGGCCGGAAGAATATCCACGGTGTGGATCTCAACAGGAATTTTCCCACTTCGAACTGGAGGAGTGACGCGATATCCCCATTCAGGAGGATCGAAGGAAGCGGGGGGCAAACTCCTGCTTCCGAACCGGAAGTCCGGGCGATAGTCGACTGGCTTCTTGACGAAGTAAAGAGGAAGGTAAAGAAGGTATATCTCATCTCGTATCACTCGGCGTATAAAAACGGCTCGGTACAGCCGGGATACCGGTTCTATGGCAAGCCGGATGAAGAAACCGTTCGATTTGCTGCCCGGATCGCCGAAACCGCCGGATATACTTATTTGAACACATGGATAACTTCAAACCACGTGACGGGTGAACTCATCAATTGGTGCGGCGAAAACGGGATAACGTCCGTCGATATCGAATTGCCGTCGTATGAATCGCCGGATATCGTCCCCGCCGGGAAGAACGAAACGACGCGGCAAACCCACGAACGGGTGCTGGCAAAGATTATGATGTATCTCGAAGAAGGTCTTTCAACCGGTCGGTGATCTTCATGCTTTCCGTCATGATCCCTTTAATATGACTTATATTGTTTACCATTTCGCTGATCTCCGTCGATATGCTCGCGACCGCGTTCATGACGTTTGTCGTGGAATCGACCAACCCTTCAATGTGTCCTCGGATGATCCTGCTTCCCGAACTTTGTTTGTCCGCCTGTTGTTTTATTTCCTGTGATGTCGTACTCAGCCTTTCCAGTGAATGCAGTACCTGTTCGCTGGCCGTTTTTTGTTCGAGAATCGCCGTGTATATGGATTGCACCTGGTCGACGGTTGAAGCGGTTTTGCCGCTGATTGCCTTGAATATTTCGATGACCTGGTTGTTTGTCGAAACCCCCTCCTCGATTTTGCGGATGATGCTTGTTATGTGCTTGAGAATTTCCGCCGAACGTTCCGCCGAACCGCCCGCTAGCCGTTTTATTTCTCCTGCGACGACGGCAAAACCGGTTCCGTAATTGCCCGCATGGGCAGCTTCGATGGCCGCGTTAATGGCCAGAATGTTGGTCTGTTCCGCGAGATCACTCACCGCATCGATGATTTTATTCGCGTTAAAGGAAACGTCCATGATTTCCTCTATCGACCTGGCGGACTTAAGGACCGCCTTTTCACCTTTCCCCGTCATTTCTTCGAGCTGACTCACGAATTCCGATGTGAATTCGACATTTTTTGATATAACACCCGTGTTTTTAAGCATCTGATTAATTGTCGCCGATGTATGAGTGACCTGTTCCGTCTGCGCTTCGAGTCCTTTATAGATCCCTTCCAGCGAATCAAGGAGTAACATTACCATTTCCTCGGTTTTATTCACCACATCATTTTGCTGTTTCATGTCATCGGAAATACAAGCCGACCGTGATGTCATTTCCCGGATCGAGGCGGAAGCGGACGCGATACTTTCCCCGAGTGTTTTGCTCAAATTTGATACGGTTTCGGATACTTCCCGGATGTTTTCGATATATGTTCTGAGTTCGCCGGTTTTTCGTGAAATTTCGGCCGAATATATTTCAAGATCTTTGAACGCGCGGATCGTTTTTATCGATAAAGAAACGAACATCGACATATTGAAGAAGAAAATACCCGTGCCCTGAAGCCACGCGATCGGAGTTGTACCGGAAATCTGACAGATCATGTCATGCATCCCTAAAACGAAACCGATGAATGAGCCGATCATGATGGGGATGGCGTCCCGGTTTTGACGGATGACCGCGATAACGGAAATAACCACAAGAAAGACAAGTTCGAGTCCGGAAGGGATAAGTACCAGGGTGAACAGGTTCGGGATGATGTCCCTCGATCCCGCGTTCAGATAGAAAAGAAGAGAGAGAAGGACAGCCTTGGCCATGATGATCCGTTTGAACCATGTATTGTCGCATATATGAAGGTAATTAACGAAAAACACGACGAGCAACCCAAAGAAAAGTGGAAGAAACGATTGGGAAAAGGCACCCGCAATCCGGTAAGGCAGAAAGCTAACCTCGAGACCCATATTGAGAAAATAAAGGGAGAAACAGATATTGGTGAGTGCGAAATAAAGGTTGGTTTTTTCTTTTCTGCGGAAAGCATAGTGAAGGATGTAATAACCGCCGAGTATAAGGCAAAGCGCGCTGAAAATCCGGTATATTTCCACATTGATGAAGTTGAGTACCATGCCGTCGAAAATGTATTCATCATAATTGCCGATTGAAATTTCGGGTATCTCGAACTTTCCGTATTCATGAAACATCCTTACCGCGATGAGGTTGGGTTCGTCGTAGCGGACGATTTCCGGAGGTATGGCGTACTGTTTGAGAGATGCATCGTCAAAATTAAAATCAGGCGGAAAGCTTCCGTGAAACCCCGTGAGGACGCCATTGACAAATACTTCGACCGCTCCGAAAGTTTTCCCCAAAAGCAGAAAGATTTTTTCACCCTCAAGGCGTTTGGTAACGGTGAAAGAACCCCGAATCCAGAGAAACAGGGCGTCGTGCGGTTTTGATGTATCGAGGTCCGCCTTGTAGGGAAGCACACCTTTTTTCCAGCCTGCATCGTCAAACCCGGTGTTTTTGTATCGTGGATGGTCGTCGAATCTGAAACGCCATGTCGATGAAACTGCGGTTCTTTTTTCAATCGAGTGAATCGTATCTCCGGCTGCCGGAACCGTGAATGAAAGCAAAATGAATAAATGTAGTAAACTTTTTATTAAGGGACTCACAAAATTAAAGTATAGTCGTCCGCGGCACATATGCAAACCATTTTGAATATATTTTTATTCCCGTTTCGGGCATTACCGGCGGGTATCTCTCCTCCCCGGTAATGCCCGTTCAATAAAGGGAAACAGCTCTTCACTCGTTATCTTACCACTTGATAATGAGTTCAAGCCTGTCCTTTACCGACATCATATTGGATATGGGAATGCGGTAAGTACAGGTCTTTTTGTCGGCGGAAAGCTCACCGATATTATGTTCCTTGATCGGTTTCGGGGTTTCGACGCTGAATGCCAGTTCGTAACCGGCGAACATCGACTCGATCATCGCGATACTCTCTTCATCGACATCTTCCTCCGACCCCTCGGTGATGAGTTGCTTGTAGATATATGTTCCCCCTTCTTTTTTATAACTGATCGTCCATTCGGAGAAGGTTTCAGAGTCATTGAGTTTTTCGACATTATCGAACTCGAGTTCCGCATTGATTATGAGATCCTTTTCATTCTCTTCCTGTGTTACATTGACCACACGCAATCCTTCAATGCCTTCGACCTGTTCCTCAAAATCTTCCTTGGTAATGGGAAGCGGCATGTCGCTTCCTCCCTCTGCAGACGATTCCTCGCCTTCGCCTTCAGCCTCTTTTCCCATATTGAGCAGCATCTGCGAGATCCTGTACGAGAAAAAGATATGGCCCGAACCATCGGCATTGAGTTTGATCCTGCTTTCAACCCCCAAACAGGACGCGAGAAAAAAAGCAGTCATGATAACGATAACGATAATAATAGATTTCTTCATTTCAGGCTCCTTAATATAAGATAATCCCCCACAATGTCCACACCACTGTTCCGGTATTCCGGGAATACTAGGATAATTTATATTTATTTTCACCGCGTTGCTTTTTTATCCGGCTGCTGATGCATCCGTTCGATATAAAAAGATGTGAGACATATCCCTCCTTCTATGAAGGATAATACAATTAATCCAATATTGCCAGCGAAAAAGCCCCGTATTCGGTATATTCTTCCCGTCGCTGTAATCAAACCGGCGCAGCGGACACTGTTTCATCGATCCAGTTGAAATATGACGGGAGTCCGGCCGATATCGGTAGAAAGATGAGTTCCGGGATCTCGTAGGGATGGATCGTTTTTAAGACCTCCTCTATGCTTTTTGTGCATTTTTCTTTTGTTTTTATAAACATGAGGGCTTCTGTATCCTTTTCCACCTTTCCTTTCCACCAGTAAAAACTCGATATCGGACCGGCGATTTGTATGCACGCGGCAAGGCGTTTTTCCACGATTACCCTGGCAATATGTTCGGCGTCATCCTGAGGAGCCGCTATTATTCCCAGAACATACTCCTTCTTTGTTTTCATCTTTTTTTACCCCTTTATAGACTGTATTATTGATAATCCGTCTTCCGTAACGATGATTTTTGATCCGGGATATACCCGAATCAACAGCAGGATATTATCGATCGAGAAGACCGGAAAGCCCGGCTTCTTCAAGAAGCAACTTCAGATCGGATTTTATCCGGTCTTTCATTCGTCTGTATTCCGATAACGGCCCTCCGATCGGATCCGGGATGTCAAAACCGGACTCTCCGTCCTTATTCCGGACAAAACCTCCCAGGGTGAAGACACGGTCGGCCCAGCGGGGAACCGATGTTTTTACCGCGTCCGTTTGTTGCCGGGTCATCGTAAGAATAAGATCGGGTTTTTCGATTTTAGTGATCAGTCTCCCGCGATGCCGCTGACACCGCCGTACCGGTACCCCCTCTTCTCTCATGAGCATGTGCGCCGAGTTTTGCGAGATCGGCATATCGTCATATGAGGTGCCGGCGGATTCGATAATGATGTATCTGTTCATATCGGAAAGCGAATTGAATCGACTGAGAAGCATTTTTTCAAAGAGAATTTCGGCGACAGGTGAACGGCAACAGTTAGCCGTACAGACAAAGACGATGCGCAGGGGCCGCTTTTTCTGTTTTTTTTTCAATTCGGTTAAGAAGCTTTTCATTGGATCATATATCCTCCGTTTTTAATCGTTTTTATGAATGTGTCCGCTTCGGGCTTTGGAATTATTTTTGTCAATTTTTTACGGAGAGAGGATATATGGACATCCAGCACCCTGCTTTTAGTGTTTCCTCTTTTGTTCCAGATCGTATAAAACAACACTTCTCTGCTGACGGTTTTTCCCCGTTGTCTCAGCAAACGGGTAAGTATTTTATATTCATGTATAGAGAGGGGGGCGATTCCCAAGGCAGTTATTGCCCCGGTTCCCCTGAAGGAGATACTGCCCCAGGGAAAAGAATAATGCTTTTCACAGATGTTCTTGATACGGGTAAGCCTGACATCAAGCTCGTCAATCGCCCACTCGTCTTTAAGATAATCCGAACACCCTGATAGAAATGCCTTTCGTAAATAAGAAGGGCTTCCGTATCCGATTATCGGAAGCCCGTTGTCCGCCGTATTTCTCCGGTCCAGAATCGCCTCGATTTCTTCTGCCGGAGCGATATAGATATCCGCTTTGTCTTCAGTAAGCGGTTTTTCGGAAAAAAGAATCTCAATATCGTCACGTTCCCTGAAATAAAACTTTATTCGTTCCACCAGGGATTGACTGCCGGTGATGATATTGACTCTGAATTTGTTTTCTATTACTCCCCGCCGCCTTCTTTGTCCATTTTTGCCTTCAATTCCTCGAGAAGGAGGTCGGCACTCGTCCCCGAAGACTCGAGTTCCTTGAATTGTTTGTCCAGGTCGGATGATGCGCTCATATCTTCGAGTTCTCCCAGCGCATCGGCTTCTGCCTCTATTCTGTCGACCTTCTGGGACATTCTGTCGAACACGGCAAAAGCATTATTGTTTGCCATCGAGCCCATGGTCTGCTGGATTTTCTTTGTCGTCTCGGCCCTCTTTGCCCGTGCAATAAGGATATTCTTCTTTCTCTGGGCTTCCTCAATTTTCTGTTGAAGTGCCCGTAATGAATCCTTGAGTTTCGACACTGCGGCGTGCTGCGCTTCCCATTGGGGTTTTAACTCACCATGATAGTTCGCATACTCCTGTTTGCGAAGCAGTGCCTGTTTTGCAAGATCTTCTTTTCCGGCCTTGAGGGCGATCATTGCCTTGCCTTCCCATTCCTGTGCTTTCTGAAGATTTTCATTCATCTGCCGTTCGAGTCTTTTTTCATCGGCGATTGCAGAGGCGACACCTTTTTTTGCATCAATAAGATGTTCGTTCATATCGATAATCATCTGATTGAGCATTTTTTCCGGATCTTCTGCCTTGCTGATCAAATCATTTATATTTGCCTTGAATACGTCTGATACTCTCTTAAAAATTCCCATACGAAAGACCTCCTTTTCTTAATTTCGATACTCTGCAAGTACCTTGTAGTGTTGGGTCAGTGCCAATCCAATTGCGTCAAGAGAAGCCTGCAGTTCCTTTAAATCGAGGGTTTCTCCCTCAAGCGTATCAAGAAGGACGATTGCATTTCCTTCAATTGCATAAGCACCATGCATTAAATCCGTTGCATTGAGTGCTAAAAGCTTGCTGAAAAGTTCTTCCTTCCCTTTATTTGGCACTTGCATAACATTGACGGTAATTGTCACAATAGAATCCTCCAGAGTAACCGCGATATTTTGAAGCGACCTGCTTTCGTCTGAAATAATCCAGAGGTTATCCTCTTTTCGCTCATAGGGGACATCGAGCTCGATAAAATAATTCTCTATTTTCTCTTTGATATTCATAAGCCTCTCCCATATATTTAATATTTTGGATAAAGAAACGATGATTCCTTACCCAAGTAATACCTGGCCCGTATTATCGATCACCAGGATGCTTTTACATTCGGAACATCGAAATCGACCGGCTTTTATGGCTTTTAATTTTTTAGAGCAAATAGGGCATTTGAAAATTTTGGGGAATATTTCTGGTTTTAATTCGTCTGTTGTTTTTCTGAAAAAAGCAACCGCTTCTTCGAGGTTGTCTTTGATATTGAAAAATTGAGAAAAACCGAGGAGTTGAAACACTTCATATACCTTGGGTTGAATCTCGAGGAGGACAATATCTCCTCCGCGCGGTTTGACGGATTTAAGAAACGCCGTAAATGACCCGATTCCGGTACTTGACACATAGTTTAGTCCGCCGCAATGAAAAATAAGCTTTGTAAATCCCGATTCAATCGCTTTTCCCACACGTTTTTGAAAGTTGTTGGAATTATATGTGTCAATATAGCCTGTCAGGTATAAGGCAACAAGTCCATTTATATCTTTGAAATTCTGGAGTCGTATTTTTAGACTATCGTCCTTTTCGTCATCAAAACCAGGAACTATTTCATTATTCATAGTATTCCTTTATGCCCAATTATATTTACACGATTGCATAAAAAAAATCAACCTCACTGATACAGTTTATATATTATAAATCATACAGGTATTTGTCAAATAAAATTCAAAAAAAAGTATCATGTTTGCCGGTTTCTCTCACCTGCATTCTATCCATATCATATCATCGGTAATTTTTGTCTATTTCAAAAGACTATCCCGGATTTATTACAGTTTATCAATAATAACTACATTATCATAGTTTTCCAATCGTTTTCACGTATTTTACACGTTTTTATATCAAAGAGAAGTGGAATTTAACGGGTAAAAACTTAAAAATATGAACTTTTATCGCCGGATACGCCGTATATGCTTTTGTTTGCCATACGGTATACGGTCCGGCAGCGCGGTTTTCGCCTGATTCGGGATGATGAACGGGGGTCCGGTGCAGGTTGTCGAGACAAGCAACGATATGGTATCCTTTGTTATGGACAGTGCTTTGGAGAATATTCGCATCATTCTGGTTCATCCGCAGGATGCGAAAAATGTCGGTGCGGTATGCAGGGCAATGAAAACAATGCACGTGAAGTCGCTTGCCATTGTCGGAAGGAAAAGGCTTGATCTCACCGAGGTAAAAAATCTCGCCATTCATGCATATGATGTGTTCGAACAAGCGATGACGGTAAGCCGGCTTGAAGAGGCGATCGGGGATATTTCTCTCGTTCTGGGAGTAACGAGGCGGAGGGGGAAAAAAAGGAAATACTTTTCCCTGTCGCCGGAAGAGGCGATAGCAAAAATAATGCAGCATCCGAACGGAAAAGCGGCTTTTGTATTCGGAAATGAAGAATCGGGGCTTTCGGATGCCGAACTCGCTCTCTGCCATGTGGCCGTACACATCCCGAGTTCACCCCTTTTCCCTTCACTCAACCTTTCTCACGCCGTTCAAATTCTTGCCTACCTGTTATACAGGGAATCAACAACCGCCGGATCGCACTCACGATATACACCGATAACGGATGAAAAACTGAAACTGCTGGTCTCCGTGATGATTCACTCACTCAAACACATCGGGTTTTTTACAAGGGGCAAACCGGAAGATCTCGGCCGTTTTTTCAAGGATATTCTTGCCCGCGCCGGGCTGTCGGGAAGGGAGGCGAAAAGACTCGAAACGGTATTTCGAAAAATCAGCGGGCTTGTCGTAAAACATAGGGGCGGTTATTGACCCGCCGTATCGATATCGATATTATTTGAAATGAAAGGGGGAATTATGAAAAAAAAGGGAATAATTCTCATTATTTTTGCCCTGTTTATACTGCAGCTTCCTTTTGTTTTTCCCGTTTCCCGAACAGATTTTGACGATATTATCGACTTTTCAGTGACCCTCGAGGTACTGAGTCGGTCACTTGAAAGCGGAAATTATGATGCGATCGATACCAATAAACTCGTTCTCCTTAACGGTACAATGTCCGTCGTCAAACCCGCAAAATCAAATGCGTTTTTTCTCTCGCCCGACGATTTTCCCGTCCCTTCGAATTTCATTTTGAAATTGAAAAACGGAAAAGATCCCCTGTCGCGAATGCTCATGGAATCGGTTTCTGATCAATTGCGGACAAAAATCAAAGCTTACGGAAGTGCCTCATCCGGGACGGTCCTCCTTGTCAGGGAACTTGTTGCCGAACTAAATACCATTATCGAAAACGGTCCGCTTTATGAGCCTTCGCGTCTGAAATCCGTTGTTTCCGATAAGGACCTCCTCGCCCTTGCCTCATCATCACTGTCCGGAGAAGACGTCTCGTTCGTCAACAGGCTGATACTGGAATCGGCATATCCGGGAGACCTGAAGAAATTTGAGGTGCGTGTGGAAATTTTATACGGCACATGGGTAGGGTACGACGAAGTGAAGAGCTACAAGACGATTATCACCTTTACCGGCACCGAAACCTTTAAATTGTACAGGCGTAAAAGTACACGAAATGTGTCCGGGGCGATGATCGATGTGAATGCCACCGTGCTTATCGTGGCGCAGATTATCGAACCCATAACCCTGGTGACCGGAGAAAAAGCATGGCATCTGAACGGTGTGTATATCAGGGAGATCAAATAAGGATATCTCCAACTCCGGCATCCCGAATAGAAAATATCCTTATTTGGAATCACCATGAAATGGGACCCGCTTGCGGGCGGGGTCAAACCATAATACTCGAGGAGTTGGCCGTGATGGTAAGTGCCTGAAAGGCACATTTGCCGCAGTAACGCTGGTTGTTGATCAGGTATTTGACGGTTTCGTTCAATTGTTCCTGTTCCTTTGAATTGACGTTCGATGCGCTGCTGCCGCTTTTAATCCAGCCGAGCAGTTTCATGTTTTCCCTTGACTTGAACTCGTTTTCGAATACGTAGCGTTTAATCGCGTTCTGGTACGAGGGTTCGTCACTCAGAAGGACCGAATAACTGACACTCGCGATCGCGTCACTCAACTCTTTCCGGAAGGTGTCTTTATCCGGAATGCCAAGATACTGCTCGATGGTCTGCATGAACCGTTCGTCGGGCTGAACATCGGCCTGGGTGACTTCGTGTTTCACGGTGGTATTATGCGCATAAGCCCTGACGTGGTCCGTGTATTTCTTCCATGTCGTTTCGATAACCGTGTCGTCCCTGAGTATCGCGCTGTAAACGTCGCTCGCGATCTGGCCGAATATCCATTTCTTGACCTGGGGAAGAATTTTTTCCACATAGTGATTGAGCCGCGTCTTGTCTGTCGCAAAATTCTCTTTCAACGCGTTTTCGATACGCACGTAGAGATCGAGCGGGGTGACGCAGGGGTTCTGCAGTGCGATTGAGGTAAGCATGGCGGGATCGGTCTTTTCCTCCTTCAGGCGCTTTATGTTGGCATAATGTTCGTCGATCTGGAAATGTTCGGTGTTTTCAAAAACATTCTGGATGAAACGGGGATCGAGTCCGAATGTCCCCTCCGAGGGTTTGACGAACTCGAACTCCTCGAGAATTGTCCGTACCATATTATTGTCCACACCGCTGTCGGCCCGGCCCGCATAAATGAGTCCTTTTTGCAGGAGGGAAAGATTGGGATTCTGTTTTGATTCATATAGCCTCGTCATCACCGCGACCAGACTCAGGAATTGCAGGCTGTGGGGGGCGACGTGGGCGGTATGCTTCTTCGCTTTCACCCATTTCCGCTGTTCATTCGAATAGGTAAAGAGATAGATATTCTCTTCGTCCTTGAAATTGACAGAAAGCGGCATCTCTATGAATGTGGTTCGGGACTGGAGTGCCTCGAACGTTTTGTTCGCCATGAACATGTTGTACTCGTGAAAATTGGTATGTCCGATTATCACCCCATTGAAGGGGATCGGCGGCTGGCCTTCGGGCTTAAAAAACCTGTCCTGTGTTGCAAAAAGCATTTCATAGAGAAATTTGTCAGAAAGTTTGAGTATTTCATGAATTTCGACAAACCCGTTTGCGCCGCTGCAAAGCTCTCCTTTATAGTCATGGACAAGGGGATGAGATTCGCTGCCGAAGAGCGGAAGCAGGCTGTAGTCGATATTGCCGACGAGTGACCCCGCTTCCTGGCTTTTTTCGTCCCTCGGTGTGTATGAGCCGATACCTGCTTTAGTTCTGGCGTCGTATATCATCCTCCTCACTTTTAAAAAGGGTATGAGTTCTGCGAATGATATTTCTTTTTTATTCATGAATTCATTGATGATGAAATCGGCAAAGGGCGAGATCAGCCCGTCTATCTTGATTCTGAATTCGTTATCGTACTGGGGATGCGAGTGAAGAAACTCCTTGACCCGGCCGGGATCGAGCGATGCGTTGAGTTGTGCAAGAAAATCCTTTCTCAAGGCAGGGGGAATTATCTGAAGCGGCCGTTCGAAAATAGGCCCCTGGATATAATAAATATTTCCCTCCTTGAAGAGGGCTTTTTCCTTTAGCCGTTCGTCCAGGGTGGGGATGAGAAGGGTATAGGTTCTCCCCTCTTCCGTTTTTGAGTACATGTTCAATGCTCGTTTGATGCCGTCCATCGAGCGTGACTTGGCTGCCCCCGGGGGGCCCAGAAGGATCCACAATCGTTTGGAGGCCTCGAGCCCCCGGCTTGCATTATCGATTTTTTCAACAAGGTTTTCTTTTGCTTTCTGCTGGCCGAACACCACGTACTCACCGACAAGCTGCTCGTCCTCGAAAAATTTATACCGGTGGCGTATGGGTTTGCCTGGTATTATCGTATATTCGACACCGCTTGTGAGAATCATATCATGAAGCAGTTGAAAGGTATTTCGCGTAATCCATGGTTTTTGCTTGATAAGATCCAGATAATCGGGAAAAGAAAGAATTTCGTCTTCAGGCCTGTTTTCAGATGCTTTCTGGAAGATTTGATAAAGATTGGAATCCATAACCGCTCCTTCTTTTGAATCAGGTTTCCGTTGTCCCGACGACCGGCTGCCACTTCAATATATCACGTCATGTAAAAAAAACCATCCAACCGTTCGGTTTTCATATCAAAATCGGTGTAAAAACAACGTTCATTGAAAAAGATAAGCCGAAGAGCCAACGGCGTCAAGTAATATAACGCTTTTTATCGGGACGCGGGGTGGCGTCCCCGTGATCGTAGCGATACAATGTCACGGCCGTTATTCTGTTTATTACCATAGTATGACGGCTTCCTGACTCACGGCAAAATGATACCATATGTCTGTAATTTCCGGAATACCGGTGTTCCAATGCAGTGCTGTTCTTGACAGAATGACAATACGAAAGTACTCTGATCCGACACGAGAAAAGGAGGGAGATTGTGAAAAAAGTATTCTTTGGAATTTTATTTTTATTGGGATTGATTCCCTGTTTTCCCCAGCCGCCATTCACTCCGTATCACGATAATACGCAGTTTTTACTCGCCCCCCCGGGGGAGATGGATATCGGGCTTTACGGTTTTGTCAACCCCGCCGTGTTGAGTTACGTAAGATCGTTCGATACCATGACTGCTTTCTCCAATCTGGCCGATGACGAATATACCTTTGACCGCTTTGGATTTTTTCTGGCATTTCCCGGATTGGGTTTCGGTGTCATGAACAGACTCGGCTTGAATGATGACTGGAAGGCGACGTACAGGATATCCAGCAGTTTCGGTAATACCGCCTTCAGTGTCGGCTTCGGATACGAGTGGACGGAAGACGCTTCGGGCATATTCGATGCCGACAACCTTTATGTCATGGGACTTCTCGCACGGCCTTTCCCCTTCCTTTCGCTCGGTCTTTCCGGGAGTACATCCTTTTCGGGAGAGCACTATGAAGCGGTTTTTGAAACCGGCATAAGGCCGTTTCGGGCCGATTTCCTTACCCTTTTCGCCGATTATGCACTACAGGATTCCCGGGATTTTGACGAACTCCTTGACGGCACCTCGAGTATCGGGCTTGTTGCGCGATTTCCGTTTATCGAAGGGTTGTATTGTTCCGGACGGTTTTATCCGAAGACGCTCGATTTTTCAATCGGACTGAAAATATCATCGGGGTATTCAAGCCTGGCCGTCGTACCGCATTTTTCATCCGGGATGGGGATGACCCGTTTCACATATACCATGCGCGCGGGAGCCGCCGAACCCGGATTGATCGATACACTGGTGACAGGGGGCGGCAACTATGTTAAACTCGAATTGAACGGAACACTCGAATACCAGGGGGTTTCCTTTTTCCGTAAACGGAACACGCTTCTTTCTCTTTTAAAACAGATCGATAACGCGGGAAAAGATCCGTCGGTCGCCGGAATCGCGGTCAATACCTCGGGACTGCAGGCGGACGCTGAAATGTTATGGGAAATACGCCGGATGCTCGAGGATTTCAAAGCGTCGGGCAAACATGTCGTCATATACCTGGATAACGGGGGGGTCAATCTCTACCATCTCGCGACGGTCGCGGACAGGGTCGTCATCGATCCCCTGGGCGGGATCATGCTTCAGGGTTACCTCGCGGGCTTTTCCTTTTATAAAGGCAGCCTGGAAAAACTGGGGATCGGTTTCGAGGAAATCCGCCTCTATACCTATAAATCCGCTTTGGAATCGTTGTCGAGGGAATCGATGTCCGACGCGAACAGGGAACAGTACGACAGGTATATCGGTGATATTTACGATTATGTCAAAAAGGAAATTTGCGATGCGCGCGGAATAGCGGAAGACGAATTCGATACACTGGTGGATACCGTGATCCGCTTTAATGCCGAAACCGCGATATCTCACAACCTCGCCGATGCCGCCGGCAGGTGGGACGCGATTGAAGAGGAGATTGAAAAACTCGAAGGGAGAAAGACGGCCCTTATCCCCCCCGAGGCGATGATGTCGCTGAAAGGGCCGTATGACAAAAACTGGGGCGTTCCCAAAACGATCGCCGTCGTTTACGCCCTCGGTGTCTGCGCCATGGATACGGGAATCAAGGCGCGTTCGCTCGAGAAGGTCATCGATGCGGCGGGGGAAGATCCTGTTATCAGGGCCATTGTGGTCCGCGTCGATTCGCCCGGCGGCGATCCCCTTGCTTCGGACCTCGTCGCCGAGGCGATCGAACGCTGTAAAAAGAAAAAGCCGGTCGTCATTTCTCAGGGCCTGGTCGCGGGCTCGGGCGGGTATTGGCTTTCCATGAACGGGGACGCGATCTGCACCGCACCGCAGACCCTGACCGGTTCAATCGGCGCGATCGGGGGGTGGATGTACGATAATGGATTGAAAGAAAAGCTGGGAATCACCACGGATTTCGTAAAGCGGGGCGACCACGCGGATCTTGGATTCGGTTTTGCCCTCCCGTATCTCATGCTCGGATTACCGGACCGTAACCTGGATCAGGATGAACGGCGTATGCTCGAAGATACCATCGCCTATATTTACAAGCAGTTTGTCTCAAAAGTGGCTTCCGGCCGAAATAAAGAGGAAGATGAGATTGAGAAAATTGCGCAGGGAAGAATCTGGTCGGGGCTCGCGGCAAAGGAAGTGGGCCTTGCCGATGAAATCGGCGGGTTATGGAAGGCGATCGCGATTGCAAAGGAAATGGCGGGCATTCCCGAAAAGGAACGCGTCGAGATTGTCGAGCTTCCGGCGGTCGACTTCATGTCGGTCTACGCCCCCTTTCTGTCCCTGCTGGGGATAACGGTCAACGAAAAGGCGGACGGTATGGTTGACGCCGGCAGCGTGTTACCCGAAGCGGCGGCGCCGTTCGGCCCCCTTTTCGAATACCTCAGGTTCAGGCTCGATAATAACGGGAAGGCAATGCCGATCCTCGATTTCGAGATGATGGACGTTCTTTTGGGAGAAAGAAATTTCTGATGAGAGAATCACCGGAAAAACGGTGTTATCACGCGGCTGACGATATTGTATCCACGGGGACAAGGATGCAAATGTATTTAAAAAGGCAAAAAGTACAAGAAACTTATAATATTTATTGACTTTCTTGTATGCCGGGTCTATAAATAATATTACCATCGAATATAATTTCTGGATTATGAAGATGGAAAACCAATGGTAATATAAAGGAGAAAAAAATGAATGTCATTGCATTGATCGTACAAGCGGTAAGCGGTGCCGTCGGCGGAAACATCACCGGCAAGCTGGTGAAACCAATTGACATGGGCGTCGTTGTCAATTCGATCGCGGGTATTGTCGGGGGCGGACTCGGAGGCCAGCTTCTCAATATGCTCGGAGTGGCCGTCATGCCGTCCGGTTCTTTTGATATCGCGAGCATTCTGGCAAATGTCGCATCGGGCGCCGTGGGCGGTGGTGTTCTCATGACGATCGTCGGACTTGTCGCGAAACTATTCAAAAAATGAAAGGAGCACGGTATTAATGGCGAAACTTGAAGAAGTCGAGGGAATCGGCGTCAAATACGCGAAAATGTTGAAGAAAGCGGGAGTACGCTCTACGGGCGATCTGCTCAAAAAGGGAGCGACACCGGATGGACGTAAAAAAATCAGCGAAGGTTCGGGGATCACGCCGAAACTCGTTCTCGAATGGGTCAATCATGTGGATCTTTTCAGGATAAAGGGCGTTGGGTCGGAATACGCCGATCTTCTCGAAGAGGCGGGAGTCGATACGATTCCCGAGCTTTGCCAGAGAAGGGCCGACAATCTCTTTCAGAAAATGAAGGATATCAATACCTCGAAAAAACTGGTACGGAAAATACCGGTTGAAAAACAGGTCAACGACTGGATTGCCCAGGCGAAGAAGCTTCCGAGAATGATCACATATTAGTGAAAAAAAGATGGTCAACGAAAACCCCCCGGATTATGGGAAATGCGGAATCGTCGTTTTCGATGTCCGGTAATTCGATGCCGGCGCTGCTTTTTCCCCGCTCGGCCATATAAAGGGGGACCATCTTGTCTTTCTTCAGTGTTTTCCCTTTCCTGTGACGGATCGGTCATATCGTTTTCTTGATGATCCGCGAACCGATCTCGTCAAGATTTTTCATTTTCTCGATTCCGGTAAAAAAGTCTTTCAGTTCGACGATCACCTCGACGATGATGAGGCGGACAAGCTGTTCGTTAGCAGGCGATGTACTCAACAGGATGGATGATGCGTCCTGTCTGATCGTGATGAGGATGTCTTCCTTGCGCACCTGATAGATATTGTTTTCATAATTGAGTCTGTTGACGGAAAACTCCTCATTGATAAAAGCGTTTCTGATGTTGTGGCGCATGAAATCGGCGATTTTTATGCAATGGCTTTCGAGCGAACGGGTCCTGAACATCCCGCTGACGTAACGCATGCGATTATTGTCGAGAATGCCCAAAACACCGCATTGCTTTTGTTCGATTCGAACGGGACCATCCGTCGCGGAGATATTTCAGACAGGCGCGTTAAAGTAATGGAATTCCAGCCCGGGGAAGGTGTGTATTACTGCATTGGTGTCATACAGGACCTGCGTCTTGAGCATATCGACGGAATGCCGGAGAGATAAGATCGGGACACGATGAAGACGGGAGAAGGATTCGGGACGAGGCAATCCGAAGGCATCCTGAATCCGGATGCCGCATGTATCATTTCCCGGCAGGTCTGATTTCCCCGGCTTTTTGAAGGGCTATTTTCGTCAGGATGGGACCGATGATTTCAAAGATAATGCTCGTTGCGGTAATCGTTGTGATAATGGTCGTCCCGATGATTCCCCCCGCGTTGTCGGCGCCGATACCGTCGAACCTCTGTTTTACGATAAGCGAAAGGCCGATCGCGACGCCGGCCTGGGACAATATGCCCATTCCGAGGAATTTTTTTATTTTCGGCTCGGCTCCTCCGATACACGCCCCAAGCCATGCCCCGCTCATGAGACCGAACGATCGTGAAAGGACATAGACAATGCCGATCAGTCCCAGAGAAGGCAGGACATATACATTCAGATTCGATCCGGCGAGGGTGAAAAACAATATGAACAGGAGGGGGAGAACATTTGAAAGCTCTTCGCCGATTCTGTTGATATTCGTGTTGTCCAGCAAATTGACCAGCATGATTCCGGTCACCATGTTGGTGAGAATGACCGAAAGATGGAATACCTCGCATATGCCCGTGATTATAAAGACAAAGGCGAAAATAACGATAAAGATATCTTTATTTGAATGTAATTTTTTTACGATGAAACGCAGCAGTACGCCGAATACACATCCGATACCGAGACTGAGCCCTATTTCCATCAGCGGATTGACGATCAGTGTCATCATGTTCGACGTGTTTCCGGTCTGACTTTCCAGCAGGCTTTTTGCGATTGCAGCGGCAAAACCGAAGATGATTATTCCGAGACCGTCGTCGAACCCCACGACCGCATAGAGGGCTTTGGTGAGGCTTCCCCGCGCGTTATATTCCTTTATCACGGCAACCGTACCGGCGGGCGCGCTCGCGGGTGCGATCGAACCGAAGAGGAGTGCGAGGGGAAGCGCGATATGGTCCGGTACCGGACTCACCAGGGCAATGACATAGACGACCGCGGTGACAACGATAAACGCCATGAATGATTCCGAGATAATTATCAATATGATGCTTTTCCCCTGTTCTTTCAAGGCTTTTAAATGCAATTCCAGGCCTATACCCAGCGCGACGAATCCCAGAGCGATCTCCGTTATGAACGAGAGGTTGTTCATGACCGGTTCGTTCAATATATCAAGGAGGGAAGGTCCCAGAACGACCCCGATGATCATGAATCCGATGATCGAAGGCAGTTTTATGTATTTCATTGTCTTTCCGAAAAACAATCCGATAAAGGTGACGGTTCCGATAATGAGAATCAACGGCAGGTGCAGGTTCGTAAAAAAAGACTGGATCGTATTCAATATTTCCATAAATGTATCTCCATGTTAGGGTTCAGAAATCTATCTGGCCGTTCGAGTAAAACAACTCATTGGCGGTGATGAGAATCCCCGATTCTTTTTCGATCGTCTCGACGGTCGTGTTAATTTTCCGGATCACATTGTTTGCCAGTGTTTTATCGACGACTGCGATGATGATTTTGCTGTATTTTTTTTTCTCGTCCGTCCAGAACGATGTGTAAATCGGAAGCTTATGAAGGTAATACCCCGCGTTATAGGTCGACAGAACGGAAATCGAACCTTCGACGACCTCGGACAATATTTGCAGAATATCGTTAAAATATTTTTCCGTTTGAATGAAGATATGAAAAAGCACTTTCTCTTTTTCGATTATTTTCGTGTCTTCGGTTTTTGTGTTGCTTTCTATGATACGGAGAATGTCCTCCTTTGAACCCGCGTTCAGGATTGTCTGTATATTCTTTTTTATCAATCGTGAAATTGACGACAGCAGCTTGATGTGTTTGTTTCTCTGGTCGGCGGGGCCGATAATAAAGAAGAATATTTTTGTTTTTTTCCCGTCGATCGATTTGAAATCGACGCCCTTTTTATTGATTAAGATCCCTGTGACGAACTCGTTTATCGTATCGAAACTGCAATGCGGAATCGCCACGCTGTTTTCAAATCCGGTCGATCCTATTTCTTCCCTTTCCGCCAGTTTGGCGAATATTGCTTCTTCTGTTATGTTTTTCAATATGCCATTGCGTTTTGCCAGCGCGGCTATTTCTTTGAGTACCTCTGTTTTATCCGAAGCGGTCGAATCGATTTCCATACAATCCGGATTAATCAATGATAAAAGATTCATGGTTTCCTCCTTGGATAGTTATCTTATTAAATAAACATTACCTGTTCCGATTCACACTCTCGAAAGGGTTTCCATTGTCGAAAAATCCCGTCCCCCTCTCTTTGGCCATTGACATTATGCCGATTACATCGTAGACTCCGCATATAATGACAGGCCCCAGTAGCTCAGCAGGATAGAGCGTCGGTTTCCTAAACCGCAGGTCACACGTTCGAATCGTGTCTGGGGCAGTTTTTTTCAATTCGAATGAGAATCCCAAGAAACTCATCCGGACTTTCCGCATCCAGAAAACGTTTGAGAAGGTCACCGCTTTTAAAACACTCCGCCAGTCGCGCAAGAACCCGAAGATGTGCGGTCATACTGTTGATGCAGAGGAGACAGAAAAGAAAGGTCTTGTCCCCGTCGATCGATTCGAAATCGGTTCCCTTTCTGCACATCCCGAAGACCAGAAGGGGCTGCCGAATTTTGATTTCACGCGGGTTCCTGACATGGGGAAACGCGATTCCCTTCCATAATGCCGTCGACGCCATTTTTTCCCGCTGCAGCAGCTTTCTGATAAGTTCTTCGCCGTCATCGACTATTCCCCTGTCACGGAGAGGCTTGACCAATTGTTCCAGTATTTCTTTTTTCGTTCCCGGTTTCATGTCCGTGATGATAAACTCTTTTTGTGTGAGTCTGGAAACGGGAACAATCGGGGTGTCCGATTCGATAAGCCTGATCAGTTCATGTTGTGTTTTTTTTCCGGTTTTCGATTCCAGCCATCCGGTGATCGCGGACCGCTCGAACCGCCACTGGCTTCCGATTCTCACACAGGGAATCTCCCCCCGGTGAATCATCCTGAAAATGGTCTTTTCGGCCACCCTGAGGTATTGGGCTACCTCGGCAAGGGTCATAAAATCAGCAAGTTCTTCTTTTCTGTCAATATCAGCCATAATTAAAGTCCACTATTGTCTATTATAGTCAATTATTGGAAATTGTAAATACCCTGATACGCAAATAGTTCTTTTTTTTAGGTGATTCTCATACCGGGCGAGACCGATGCATCTTGACTTTCGATTCACAAATATTTACTATTGAAACAAGATATGAAAGCGGCCCGGCTCGTTGACAGGAAGAAAATAGAGATTTGTGACATCCCTCCGGTATCATTACGGAATGAGACCGATGTCCTCGTCAAAGTGGGGGTGGCGGGAATATGCGGATCGGACATTCATTATTACGAGAACGGCAATATCGGTGAACAGGTGATATCATTTCCCCAAATCCTCGGTCATGAAATGAGCGGTACCGTGGTTGCGGTCGCTTCCGGGGTCAATCGGGTCTCTCCCGGCGACAGGGTGGCGATTGATCCGGCGGTATCATGCTTTTCCTGTGACCAATGTAAAGCGGGAAGACCGCATACATGCAGAAGCCTGAAATTTCTGGGTTGTCCGGGGCAGCTCGAGGGCTGCTATACCGAATATGTCGTTATGCCGCAGGAAAGCTGTTATCCGGTTCCGGATTCGATGCCCCTGGAAATCGCCACGATCTGCGAACCCCTTTCCATCGGGTATTATGCCGTTCAAAGTGTCGGAGACGTGACGGGTAGAAATATCGGGATACTCGGCGCCGGCCCGATAGGGTTGAGTGTCATGCTGGTCTGTCTCATGAAGGGGGCCGGCCGGACATATGTCACCGATTTGCTGGATTACCGGTGTGATATAGCCCGGAAGCACGGCGCCTCGTGGACGGGAAATCCAAACAGCATCGATGTCGTGAGTGAGATCGGGAAACATGAACCGCTTCAGCTGGATTTCGTGTTCGAGTGCTGCGGAAAGCAGGAAGCCCTTGAACAGGCCCTCTTGCTCCTTAAGCCGGGAGGTACCCTTGCCGTCATTGGTATCCCTGGTTTTTCGCATTACCGCTTTCAGGCGGATATGGCACGGCGAAAAGAAATATGTATCCGGAATATCAGACGTCAGAATGAGTGTACCGGTATCGTGATCGATGCGGTCGCTTCAGGCAACCTCGATCCGGGATTTATGATAACGCATCGATTTCAGCTCGAAGAGATATCGAGGGCGTTTTCGATCGTTTCCGGCTACAGGGAGAATGTCGTAAAAGCAATGATCGCGATAGCGTAGAGAATACCGGGCGATATAAACATACCCGGGAAATGGATTCCGGCTTATAAACGGAATCGGGAAAGAGGGTGTCCGGCCCTTATGTGTTATCGTTAACGCATATCCGGATCGGCGATGGGAAAGCGCGACACAAGGATTCCGGTATCGCTCGTATGACCTTTTTATACCGGATGCCCTTGTTTTTATTATTTGGAAATGGAGTCGAGGAGATGAGTGATTTTAAAGCCCTTAAGGAAAGGGTATATCGATGCAACATGGAACTTGAGAGGCAAGGTATTGTTAAAAAAACCTTTGGGAATGCAAGCTGCATTGACAGGAACCGAAAAATTTTTGCCATAAAGCCGAGCGGCGTTCCGTACGAGGAACTCTCTCCGGAGAAGATGGTGATCGTCGATCTGGACAACAATGTTATTGAAGGCGATCTCAATCCATCGACGGACACCAAAACACATTCCTGTCTCTACTCGCATTTCCTCCTGATCGGAGGTGTGGTTCATACGCACTCGACATTTGCGGTCGCCTGGGCACAGGCAAAAAAACCGATTCCCGTGTTCGGGACGACCCACGCGGATTTCACCGCATCGGAAATACCATGTACAAAAGTGATGAGTGATAAGGCGATATCGGGAGATTATGAAATCGAAACTGGAAGGCTTATCGTCCGGACTTTTAAAAATCTTTCCTACCGGGAAATACAAATGGTCCTCGTTGCCTGTCATGGTCCATTCACCTGGGGAGAAACGCCGGAAAAGGCGGTTGACAACAGTATTATGCTTGAAGAAATTGCAAAAACGGCCTGCATCACGCTTAACATCAATCCTTACACGAAACACATAAAGAACACACTCATCCGCAAACACCATGATCGCAAACACGGCAGCAATGCCTATTATGGACAGTATAGCGGCCGATCTCTATGATACGCAAGGAGTATGCTACAATGAAAAATATCGCCCATATCAATCCCGGTATTATCGCAGTCAGCAGGGATTGTTTTCCGACCGAATTGTCGGCAAGAAGAAAAAAAGTGGTTCTTCAAAAAGCCGCGGAAAAAAAGATCGAACTCACGGACATAGAGACGATTGTCGAGAGTGAAAAAGACGTGCCCGGGGCATTACGGGAAATGGAGGATAAGAAGGTAAACACCCTTATCATCTATCTTGGAAATTTCGGACCGGAGATATCGACATCGCTTTTGGCAAAGCGGTTTCAGGGGCCCGTCATGATGGTGGCCGCCGCCGAAGAAAGCGGAAACGACCTTGTCAATGGCAGAGGCGACGCGTATTGCGGATTGTTGAGTGCTTCCTACAATTGCGGTTTGAAAAAAGCCGTTCCGTTCATTCCGGAGTATCCTGTCGGAGTTCCCGACGAGATTGCTGCGATGATCGGGGATTTTCTGCCGGTTGCAAGAATTATATTGAGTCTGAAGCGGCTCAAGATTTTTTCGTTCGGGCCCCGGCCCCATGATTTTGTCGCCTGTAACGCTCCGATCAAACCGCTTTATGATCTGGGTATCGAAATTATGGAGAACAGCGAACTCGATCTGTATGATATCTATCGTTCCGCAGAGAATGATCCACGTATTCCGGATCTGGTAAACGACATGCGGCGGGAACTAAAGGGCGGCAATACCTATCCCGGGCTTCTCGCCAAACTGGCCCGATACGAGATCGCCCTGATGAATTTTTTTGAAGAGAACCTCGGCGCGTGCGATTACGGCATTTTCGCGAATAAATGCTGGCCTTCTTTCGAGAAATATTTCTGGTTTGTTCCCTGTTATGTCAATTCACGGCTGGCCCTGAGGGGAATCCCCGTTTCATGTGAGGTCGATATTTACGGGGCATTAAGTGAATATATCCTCACCTGCGCCGGTGAATCACCGGCGACAATCCTCGATATCAACAATACCGTCCCCCGTGACCTGATAGAAAAAGAGAAGACGGCATGCAAACAATATAAGTCTTCCGATTTATTTATGGGATTCCATTGCGGCAATACACCGTCCTGTTTTATCTGCGACCCGAAAATCAATTATCAGCGTATCATGCACAGGCTGATGGAACCGGGAAAAGAACCCGACATTACACGGGGAACCCTTGAAGGAAGGATGCTTCCGGGAGACGTTACCATTTTCCGGCTTCAATCAACGGCAGACACCCGGCTAAAGGCGTACTGCGCGCAGGGGGAGGTTTTACCACTCGAGCCGCATTCGTTCGGCAGTATCGGCGTGATCGGGATTACGGAGATGGGACGTTTTTACCGGCATGTGTTGATCGAAAACAGGTTTCCGCATCATACGGCCTTGACCTATAAACATCTCGGAAAATACCTGTTCGGTGCACTTGGACTCCTTGGTGTACGGGATATCTATTATAACAAGCCGGCAGGGGATGTATACGTGACCGAAAACCCGTTTCATTAACAGTTATCCTCCGGTTAAGGAATAATTGTGATGACGTTTCGGGCAATGTGAGGGAACCGTTCCGTGAACGTCTTTACCATCGGACTGCCTCTTGCGGGGAGCCGTTGAGGAAGACAGTGTACAGATAGATAAGCTTTTTATCACATGAATACTTGACACCGGTGTTTTTTTTTGGCATATTCTATCTGCCTTGTGTGTGATTGTTATTGTCGGGAACCGGAACGTACCGCAGGGTTTTTCCCAATCGCTGTTTTCCGGTACCGGTTTTTTTACGGACAGGTGTTTTATGGAATGTAAAGTAGCGGTGAGTATCGCATCATTAACCTACCAGTAATACGACCTTTTCATACAATTAAGACTTCTTGGGAATATTGAATATCAGACAAGACAGATCCATCTGTCGAAAAGATCGAAAAAGGTGTAACGACTATGAGATTATGTATATTATGTGCCGGAATAAAGTCTTCCTGCTGCTGTGTCGGCAGAGATATATTTATAACCCTGGGTGATGTTGAAAGAATAAGCGAAAGTACGGGATATGAGGATTTCTATGAATACAGGGTTCCCTCCGATCGTTCATATATCGAACAGACGGACGATCCGCAATGGAATTACTATACACTAAAAAGCGGCGGGAGAAGAAGGGTGTTGAAACGGGGACGGCAGCTTCATTGTATCTTCCTTTCCGGCAAAGGGTGTCTGCTTTCACTCGAGACGCGGCCCCTGGTCTGCCGTTTGCATCCGTATGTATATAATGAAGAAAGGTTGACGGGATTAGCGGATGAATGTCCGGTTGAACTTCTCAATGGCCCAGAAACGATCCATGAATCGATCGGTTTAAACGAGAGTATGGCTGAAGCGTGGAGAAAAACATTGTACAGGGAGCTGGTCGAGGAGAGTATGAACCTCATGGATGACATGAAAAGAGGCGATAGGTGACGACCGCACTTATCGCTATTACCCTGCTTGTTTGTTCAAATGTTTTTATGACGTTCGCGTGGTACGGACACCTGAATTCAAGGCGATCCCGATATGGCTTGTCGTCGTCATAAGCTGGCTCATCGCGTTTGTCGAATACTGCTTTCAGGTCCCTGCGAACAGGATAGGACACACGGTTTTTTCTGCGGCGCAATTGAAAACCATCCAGGAGATTATCACCCTCCTGGTGTTTTGTTTTTTTTCCGTGTTTTACTTGAACGAGCATATACGGTGGAACTATATCGCAGGATTCTTTTTATCCTGCTCGCCGGGTTTTTTGTTTTCTATAAATGGTATGCATGAGAGATTATGTAAAGATCCTTTTTAGCTGTTAGCTGCATATAAATATGAACAGGGCGCTGAAACAAATATCGATTACAGCGGCGGCCTTTATAGGCAACGACTATACTCGGGATGACTCACCGTCTTCCCGGAGTCCGTACTCCCTGATTTTGTTAAAAAGGGTTCTTCTGGTAATCCCCAGTTCAATAGCAGTCTTTGTCCTATTCCCTTCCCAGCGGTGTAACGCGGCGAGAATAGCCTTTTTTTCCATCTCTTGCAATGTCCCTGCCGGGGATGATACGACCTTTGCTTCTTGTGGAAGATCGAAATCCTTTACGGTCAGTATATCTGCCTCTGAAAGGATAAACGCGCGTTCGACAAGATTTTCAAGTTCTCGGATATTTCCGGGGAATGAGTAGTCGTTGAGGAGTCTGAGGGCCTCCGGGGTAATACCTCCGATTTTATTTTCCGCCCCCCGCATGGTCCGGTTGAAGCGTTCGATAAAAAAACCGGTGAGTTTTGGAATATCTTCTTTGCGGTCGCGAAGTGGGGGGAGATGGATCGAGACCACGTTGAGCCGGAAAAAGAGGTCTTCACGGAACCGGCCTTCATCGATCAGGGTTTTAAGGTTCCTGTTGGTTGCACAAATGATACGCACATCAAGCGGGATGGGTTCCGTTCCCCCGAGCCGGCGGATAATTTTTTCCTGGAGAAAACGCAGCAGTTTTACCTGGAGGTGGATCGGCATATCGCCGATTTCATCGAGAAAGAGGGTGCCTGAGGAAGCAAGTTCGAACATACCGATTTTTCGTGATGAAGCTCCCGTGAATGCACCTTTTTCATAGCCAAACAGTTCGCTTTCAAGCAGGGTTTCGGGAACCCCGCCGATATTGATCGGAATAAAAGGATGCGATGCCCTTGATGAAAGCCGGTGTATCGCTTGAGCGGTCACCTCCTTGCCCGTGCCGCTTTCTCCTGTAACTAAAACAATCGAATCCGAAGCGGACACTTTCTCTATGAGTTTGTTGATTTTTTTATATACCGGTGATTCGCTGACCCACATATCGTTTTTTTCAGCGATCGATTGACCCGCGAGAAAACTATCGTGACGGCGCTGGTCTTCCACAAGCCTTTTTATCCGGAGGATCAGTTCTTCGGGATCGAATGGTTTGACGATGTAATCACCGGCGCCCTGTTTCATGGCTTCGACTGCATCGCGTACTTCCCCGTAAGCGGAAATCATAATAACGGGAAGGAGCGGCCTGTCGTTTTTAAGCCAGCGAAGGAGTGATATCCCGTCCATGCCGGGCATCCGGAGATCAATGACGGCCGCGTCGAAAGGTTCGGTCTCGAACAACCTTTTTGCCGAAAGCCCGTTTTCCGCAGGTATTCCCTCGATACCTTCGAGTTTCAGGTAACGTACGATAGAATCACGGATATTCATTTCATCGTCGGCAATAAGCACTCGCATACGCTACCCCCGCTTTCTGAACAGTATCCTCACTTCGGTGCCGCCCCCGTCCCTGGGGAAAAGCCTTATTTCGCCGCCGCTTGCCTCGCAGAATCGTTTTGCGATGGCAAGTCCCATGCCGGAACCGCGTGTTTTTGTGGTATAAAAAGGATCGAAAAGATGTTCCACCGATTCACCCCCGATACCCTTGCCCGAATCAAGCACGGAAACACGAACGCCGTGTTTGGTTCGTGACAGTTCAATATCGACCTGAAATACGTGTTCCTCTTTGGTCGATTCATGGCTTTCGATCGCGTTCATGATGACGTTTTCAAGCAGTGACCGGAGTCTGTCCCTGTCAAAAAGAATCGTGACATCCGAACCGGCCGTGTTCCTGAATGTAACGGGGTGATTGTATCGTTTGAGAAGATCGACGATAAATGTGTTCAGGTTGATTTTTTCCGGTTTTCCCGCGGGATCGCGGACAAAATCGGAAATTCTTCTGGTGAGGAGTGTCAGGCGCTCGATTTCCTCCTCGATAAGGACCAAATCCGCCAGGTTTTTTTTCGGCAATGTCTTCTTAAGATAGCCTGTCTGTATTCGCATCGCACCAAGCGGATTTTTAATTTCATGCGAAAGTGTACGGGCCATTTCGCCCAGCTGGGCGAGTTGTGCCTGTGCGACGAGTTTTTTTCTGTATTCCGTATTTTTTTTGTAAAGAAGCATCGTCACAATCATTGTTAAAAGGAGAAACGCGGGGATGCCTATTCTCGAAATACGGTTAAGACCGTACTTGTTCATATATGATGAAGCGTCGAATTCCAAATAAATGATAGCGGGGGGTCGGCCGGGCTGCATTCTCGGCATTCTTCTCATGTGTTCCGCTATATCGTCGGGATTGGTCATCGGGTGCCTCCCGATTCGCCTGATAATGACAAGGCTTTTATTTTTTTTATCGTAACGAATTCGTCTCGCGGTTCTTTCCATATCGGCGCTATTCAGTTTTTCGGGCGCGTTCCGCCATGTCTGTATTTTTTCACCATTCCAGTCATAGACACCGAATCCGATGACCCTTTCGTCGATCTCGATGTTCCCGTTCAACTGATTGCGCAGCATCGATTCCGAAAGAAACGCGGTCATCCGTTCGGCTTCGTATTCAAGAAGGAGCCTGTTCCGTTCCGCTTCGCCGCGAAACAAGACGAAAATGAGTAAGGCCATACCAGTAAAGAGGAAAATGAGAACGATGTAAAACAGATACTCGCTCAGGTTGACGGGCTTCATGGTATGTATACCTTATCCTGTTTAGGAAAAAAAAGCCAGCCGCAGATTATTCTGCGGCCGGCCCGGAACAAACGGTTCCGGTTCTTTACTCGAAACAGCTGCCGTCTCCCCGCTGAGGGAAGTGGCCGGGATGTCTGCCGGGGTTTTTACCTCCCGGGCCGCCCCGTCGAGGAAAATCCGTTCCGCCGAACGCTTCTTTGAGATCATACTCTTTGCCTTTCACAATCGCCCGAGTGACGACAAAGATTTCTTCTCCTTCTTCGAGCGTGTTCATGGGGCATTCTCCGTTCGCTTTGAGAAGGACGCCTTCGACGGTTACCTGCTCTCCATCTTTAATCTCGAGTTGTAAGACGGCGAACCGGGGGACGGCGAGAAGATAGACGGCTGTCCCCGTATTGAGTTCGGGCATTATTCTGTTTTTGATGACGAGTGCGCCGGTCACCGTGATTTTTTCCTTGGATTCGATAAGGTTTTCCCACCGTTCACGGCGGGGATTGTTTGATTCATTCTGTCCGTTTGCAAAAATGAATCCCGTCGAGACAAGCAGTATCGTTATCAGGAAAAGTTTTTTTATTTTCATATCAGCCTCCTTGACTATATGTTCATTATATTAAATGCAAAATGTATGCCAGGATTTTTCAGACGGTTTCGTCTCCGGACGGTCTGATTTCTTTCTTTACATACCGGGGAATTATATGAAAGGGGGAAAGACGGGAACATTTTTCCCATCCGCGTTCATCCGGGTAATCTTTTCCCGTGAATATGTGTCGGGCGTATATATTATCTGAATACTATCTCATAATCGAGTGGTTCTGAGAGGAGAAGGACGTCGAGCAGCGGAATATCAAAGTAAACGATGCCGTCTTTGATATATCCGCCCTTCTGGGAGACAATCGTTCCCTTTACGGTCACCGTCACCTTCACGATTTCCTTTTTAACGGCAATACGTCCCTCTTCGCCCATGGCGAACTCGACAATGTCAAGGTATTCGCGTTGGGAGATATTTTCTTTCGGTTGGGGGGCAAGGTTTTGGAATACGGGATTGTCAAGTATGGGAAAGAGTTCGGTGATAATTGTGTAATTCTCTTTTTCAAGGTGAAAATGAAGTATTTTCAATCCCTGGCTGTTTTTAAATGTCAGGAGAGGGGTGAGAGTGTTTTCAGATTGTAGATGTAACAGCCGGGCGATCCGGGTAAAAGAAAGCGTCACTTCCAGTTTTTCCTGGGAAGGGGAAGTAACGGTCAGCGCTTTAACCCCCTCCTGTTTCCCCAGTTCCTTTTTAATCTCCTGTATCTCGAAAATATCCATATCCTCGGAAAACTCTTCGTCGGACATCGCTTCGGCAAGATCCAGAATATAGAGGAGAAAAACCGGTTTGAGTTCGACCGAAAGTGTCGATTGACCGCTTCCGTCGACGGCTATCGAAATATCCTGTCTGACAGAGCAGGAAAAAAACACGAGGATGACAAAAAAGGTTATTATAAACGAAGTCGCTTTTCGCATTGGTTTCGACAATACCCCCTTACGATATGAAACGTCAAGCCTCCTCCGGCTTCGACAATTCTTTTATATCCTTGGCCGGGCCGGTCTAATTTTCCAGAATCTTGATTTCGACACGCCTGTTTTGTTTCATTCCTTCTTCCGTATCGTTTTCCGCAACAGGATACCTGGAACCATACCCTTTGAATATCATGTTGTTTTTTACGCCCAAAAGAAACAGATATTCTCCCACGGCTTTTGCCCGTTTCTCCGATAGTAACCTCCGTCCTTCTTCCGTTCCGGCCAGCGCCGTATGGCCCGCGATAAGAATATCCCGTGAGGCATATTTTTTAAGTATATTCGCGATAGCCTTGAGTTTCTTCTGTTCTTTGGGTAAAAGCATGTCCGATTCGGGGAGAAAATTGATATCCTGGAGCGTTATCGTGACACCCGTGTCGTCGGAACGTACCGACGTATCCTCTATTTTTTCTTTTTCAATTGTTTCCCTTATTTCCTCTTCGATCTTCGCTTTATCCATTTTCGGTGATTCGATAAACGCTCCCGTCGAGGTACCGACATATTCATATAATGTATTGTCGTTAAACCCATAGATAATATCAAAATCATCCGTATAGGAGTGATATCTTCCTTTTGCGATATCCCAGTAAAATACCTGTTCGACCTTGCCGAAAATGAGAATCGGAAACCAGTCGGACAGGCCTTTTAATTCGGGAAATTCACGGTACAAGTTGTAGTTAAGCTTTAAAACCGCGCATTTTACACCATCAATCACCTGGTTTTTTACATATTCGTAGTCGACTTCGATCGGGATGGATATCGGGGCTTGTATATTAAATGGTCTGAAATATTGAATCTCTTCGGCTTTCGCCTTCCACTTGTATCCGGGATTGATATCTTTCAAAGGAAACAGAGGAATATTTCTTACAAGAGGATAGAGATAATTCTTGTCGATCTCATACCTGCCCTGTGAATCAATCCAGAAGTTGGAGGTAAACTCCTCATCGAGTTTGTATATTTCAGAGTTGACGGCCGCTTTTTCGGACGTCTGATATTTGCCGGATATCTGCCATTTTTTTTCGACGGCGTCGGTGACGTCGAACGCGATTTTTGTCAATATCTCTGCAGTGTGATGTAATTCACCGTTCACATATACTTTTTCATTTACTTTTGTCAGAATTTTGTATTTTTCTCCCTTTATATATTTAAATTGAAGCATTTCCGCCTGAAGAAAACTCACGGATAGTATGAACAGTAAGAAAATAAATGCTTTTCGCTTCATAACCGCACCCCTTGCATTAATTATCGGTCTTTTTTCCGCTCCCTATCATAACCTTCGGTTCAATAAGAAAGTTACACGTCGATATATTACTAATATAGCACAGCGAATGGAGAATGAAGTATGCCATTGACCATATTCTTGCCTTTTTTTGTCATCGTGAAACCGGAAATGTTTCCGCCAAATAATTTGTAAAAACTTGACCAAATGCGAAAGACGTGCTATAGTTAACGATAAATAGTTTTTTGACAGGTTTATATGTTTAAAAAAGCTCACACTCTCTGGAAAAAAGAAATAGGAGAGCTTTTACGCAAAGCAGGCTATCTGAAGCCGACTCCTTTGCAGAAAAAGGTGATTCCCGTTATTTTAAAGGGAAAAAATATTGCTATTGAAGCCGGTGATAGAACAGGTAAGACTGCTGCTTTTATCCTTCCCGTTTTGGAGATGATGCATAAAAATAGGGCAGGGATAAAAGCATTAGTCCTTACATCATCATTTGACCGGGTTAAAAAAATAACCAGAGAGTTCCATAAATTCATACAATATTTCTCAAAAGAGGTGAATGTTACCCTTATAGGCAGCGAGAAGGGAAGCAGGAAGGAATTCCGTCTGCTTTCACAAAAACCCGATATCGTCATCGGAACAACAAGCAGGGTGATCGATCATATAAGAAGGGGAAATCTCTCTTTCGATGGCTTGCAGTTTCAGGTGATTGACGGAACGGATATGGAGAAGTTTCCGGGATTTGAACCGGACCTGCATTTTATCGCGACGAAACTGCCTCAGCAGTTACAGACGATCCTTTTCTCTCCCGTCCCGTTATCTTCTCTTGACAACCTGCTGTCGACGCTTCATCGTCCCCTGACGGTAGGCAGACAGGAATGGGAAAAAGAAAACGAAAGACCGGATTATTCATGGCTTGATATTGAAAAGATAAGCCAGCAGAAAAGAATAAGCGTGCTTTGCGAGTTTATTACGACAAAATCGATAAATTCACTGTTACTTTACGCTGATAATGAAGAAACCATCTCGATACTGATGCGTTCCCTGAAGCACGGCGGCTTTCCCGTCAAAAGGTACTCGAATAAAATCGAGGAAGGCAAGAAGGATAAAATTTGTAACGCCTTTAATCAGAAAAAGATTCCTGTTCTTGTTGCCTCGCCGGCAGACATTCAAAATCCGAAATCTTTCTGGCCGTCACATATACTCTATTTTGATGTCCCGGTTCAGTCCGGCTGTTATTCCGGATTGACGGCGATGGAATCGCACGGAATCAAAGAGATTATTTTTTTTATAACCGGCAAGGACATGAACAAATTAACGACAACGGAGGAGATGAAAAACGTGGATATCAAAAAAGAACCGCTCCCTTCGGAAAAAGATGTGGTGAAAGGGATGACAGCGGAAATTATCAAGAAAATCAGGGAAGAGGAAGATGCGGATGATCTGAATGCCTTGAAAAAAATGGTAAAACAACATGTTCCTTTTTATATGCGGTCCTATTTTATGGCGTATCTTTTCAAGGAATTAATGGGGAAAAGGTTCGGGAAAAAGAAATCCGCAATCACCACCCTTTTTATCAGTGTGGGCAAGAACAGGCATGTTTTTCCGAATGACCTCGTCTCCCTGTTCACCGAACATCTGAAAATAAAGCGTTCTGAAATCAAAGAAGTCAAGGTACTCGACAATTATTCGTTTCTCGACATATCCTCGCGGCATGCTTCACGTGCGATTTCCGTTCTCTCCGGTAAAGAACTCAAGGGTAAGGTAATAAACGTCAATTATGCAAGAAAAAAGTCACGGGGACGCAGATCCGGCAATAACAATAAGGCGAATTGAAGAAGTTGATTCAATTGTTGCAGAAGCCATTTCAACCCTTTCCCGGGGGCGGATTGAGATAGAAATCGGCAGCGGAAACGGTCATTTTCTTGTCGCATATGGTGAAAAAGCAAAGGATACTTTTTTAATCGGTATTGAATTAAAAAAGAAACGATGCCTCAAGATTCTCAAAAAGATTAAAAACAGATCGCTTCATAATATTACCGTGGTTCAGGAAAAGGCGGAGGTCCTTCTTCAAAGATTGCCGCCGCGCTGTATCGATCATTATCATGTTTATTTTCCCGATCCGTGGCCGAAAACCAGACATAGGAGAAGGCGGTTTATTAGAAAATCGAATCTGGATATTCTCTGTAACACATTGAAGCCGGGCGGAAGACTCTCTTTTGCGACGGATTTTTTTGATTATTCGGTACAGGCAAAACTCCTGCTCCTTCTTCATCCCGGTTTTACACTAATGGATGACAATCCTCCCGAAGAGGTGTTTCTTTCCGTGTATGCGAACAAGTTTATGGATCACGGACAGAAAATATATCTTATGACGGCCCGGAAAAATGAATGAGTATCGGTGTATCCCGTCGTCAACCGCACTAAAACCAGCACCGGTCGTAGTTTTCCTTCAGCCAATTTTTTCTTTTTTTATAGTCCGGCATAACCTTCCTCACAAGCGACCAGAATCTGTGTGAATGATTTTTTTCGATCAGGTGGGCAAGTTCATGGACACAGACGTAATCGAGGACGCCCTCCGGTGCAAAGAGAAGGCGGGTCGAAATATTGATATTCCCTCTCGAAGAGCAGCTTCCCCAATTCGATTTATTGTATTTATAAAATATTTTTCCTGTTTTCTTTCGAAAGTGTTTTTTATTTAGCTCTTCTATCCGTTTTTTTAACGCCGGAAGCCGTTGTTTTGCTATACATCTGCTCAGAAGGGCGGTACATTCCTTTAATCGTTCTTCTTCGGTAAGCCGGGAGGAGATAATGAGTCGTATTTCTTTCCCGGTAATCGCGGACGAGCTTGTTTTTTTATCCGTATATGACAGTCTGATAATATATGATCCTTTGTTCAGCCGGAGGACATCTCCGTCGCGATAGCTTCTTCCCGAACCAGGCTTAAGATGTCTTTCAAGGTATTCACGTCTGATTTCCATCTTTTTTTTTGCCCAATCGGTAAACTTTTTGACCTGGGCTTTTTTCTCGGTTTCGGTCATGGTAAGCGGAAGCCTTATATAAATCCCTTTTTTGCCGATTGAAATACGGGAGTTCTTCCTTTTCTCGCAATATATGGTAAGGGGAAGCTTGATGGTACCTGAAACGATAAACTCATTCTTTTTCATTAAAAACGTTCATTCTGCCTGTCCGGTATCCGTCGGGATCGATTTCCACTTCCCTGAATCCGATTTCATGCAGAACACTTTCAATTTTCTGCAGGATACGCCGGGCCTCCCGAACCCTGGTTTTTTCGACTTCAATCAGGGCTTTATCACCGAAACAGCGAACCCGGCAGAGGGTGAATCCCTGCTCTATGAGAAATTCTTCCGCCCGCTCGACCTTTTTCAACATATCATTGTGTATCGTCATATAATACGGGAATCTCGAAACAAGACAGGCCCGCGCAGGTTTATCCCACGAGGGAAGGTGTTCCGCTTTTGAAAGCTTTCGTATTTCTTCCTTGCCAAGCCCCGCCTCCCTGAGGGGGGACAGCACGCCACACTCCTCGAGGGCCTTTTTACCCGGCCTGTAGTCGTTATCGTCATCCGTATTGGAGCCCTCGATCACGTGGGTAAAATTTCTTTTCTCCGCAATCGCTGTGATTTTTAAAAAAAGGCTTTTTTTACAATGATAGCAGCGGTCCGGGGGATTCCCCTTCTCGTTTATTTCATGTAACCCCGATGCCGCAATGACAAGATGTGCAATGCCGTTGTCTTTTGTATACGCCGTCGCATCGTTCAATTCGGAAGCGGGAATCATCTCGGAACCGGCGGTAACGGCCAATACATTTTCATTTCCGAGTACCTCGACCGCACACCGGAGAAGCAATGTCGAGTCGACGCCGCCCGAATAGGCGACGATGACCTTCCCCAGTTCCTTGAGACGGTTTTTTAACATGGCGTATTTTTTTTGAATATCAACCTTTGTCATACACGATCTTTGCCTGACAGACCGCCCTGTGCTTTCTCCGGTCGGGAACCGTTTTTTTATGATACGTTTTCAGTCCCGGTTTTTACCTTAATTTACACCCTTCGGGCGTCTGCCTGTTTTCTGTACTATATTCCTAATGGCGGATTATGGCAATAAATCATCGGGAAAAAAGCCTGATCTTACCGATTGCGGCTGTGCGGCGATGCGCCGTTGGACCAGATATCCGTTGTTACGAAATAAATGCAATGTTTCGCCTGAATCCACGCCGCGGGGATATCGGAAGTGCCGTTCATCACTTTTTTGAAACTTTCACGTTTTTTTTCTCCGCTTATGAGGAAGATGATCTGCTGTGCCCGGTTAAGAATCCGCGGCGTGAGAGAAAGCCGCCATGTATTGAGTCCGGGAACATAGACTGAAGCCGCGAAGACCGGCAGGTCCTTCGATACCGTCTCGAATTCTCCCGCTTCCAAAAGCACCCTGCTTTGGGGAAAAAGCGACGCCGTATGGCCGTCTTCTCCCATGCCGAGAAGAAGGATATCGGGTACTTTATTCCTGTCAATAAAGTGTTCATGGATGATACGGTTATAATCAAATGCACATTTATACGGTTCCTTTGTACATGCTTTCCAGGAGAAAATATTTTCTTCCGGTATCTTTAGTTTGCCGAGCAGGTATTTCCGTACCATTCTTTCATTGCTGTCTTCATGGTCGGCGGGCACCCATCGTTCGTCCCCGAAAAACCAATTGATGTTTTTCAAAGGAAACCGTCCGTCCGATAGAATCGAGGCGAGTTCATTGTAACAATCGATCGGGGTGTTTCCACCGGTAAGAATAATATCGAACGTTTTGCCGTCATGGCAGGCTTTTTCTATCCGGTCGGATAAAAAAGAAGCGCATGACCGTGAAAGAGTTTGCAGACTATTAAAGACTCTTACCTGTTTCATAAAAACCGAAATAAAACGACATTCTCAAAACATGCTATATATGTATTTGATTGCTTCGTTACATAAATTAATCAAATAATGCGCAAGAATCAAGTGGTTTGCGGTTGCCGTTATATAAATGGATGGTGGTATGGACGCGCACGTTTCTGCACTGGGGGGCAGGTCTTATTTTAATCCCATTCTTAATTCCGGTATCTGGCGAATGCCGACACTGATACGCGTAATACCGATCTCTTTGAGACGGATGATATATTTTTTGTTGCCCGCTATTTCTCCGCAAACGGAAAGGGGACGGTTTTCATCTTTCGCCGCCTTGGCGATTAACGTTATCAGATTCCACAGGGCTTCCTTGTCGGGATTATAATCATAGGCGACATATTCATTGTCCCGGTCGACCGCATAGAGGTATTGAATGAGGTCGTTGGTTCCGATGCTGGCGAAATCGGCATGTTTGAGTATTTTTTTCGCCTCGAGACATGCGGACGGTACCTCGAACATTACCCCATGCTTTATTTCTCCCGGGTTGAGATCCGCCGTTTCTTCGAGAAAACGCTGTTTCATGATTAAAAATTGTTCGAGATCCACGATCATGGGGTAAAGCACCCAGACCGGACCGAATTCGGAAGCACGGACCAATGCCCGTGCCTGCGGTGCGAGAAGTTCGTTTCGTGCGACAAGAAGTCTGCTGCCCCTGAATCCCAGTGCCGGATTTATTTCCGCGGGAAGATCGAGAAAATCCGCGGTCTTGTCGCCGCCGACGTCGATCAGTCTGAAATAGACCGGCTGCCCTTTCATGGCCATCACAACCGTCTTGTACCGCTTGAACTGTTCGTCTTCGGAGAGTATTTCTCCCTGTGCCAGAAATTCGAATTCGGTTCTGTAGAGCCCGACACCTTCCGCTTTTACGATGACCGCCTCCTCGATATCCTGATGCCTGCTTATGTTCGCCATCACTTTCATCCCGTCGACGGGATCAACGGCATACAGTCCCTTCGGAATATATACCTTGCCGCTTTTATATTGTGCGATCGTTTTCTGGGAGGGCCATATGATGACATTTCCTTCATTTCCGTTCAGGAGTATCTCCGTCCCGCAGGATACCATGCTGTGAATATTCTGGATGCCGCTTACCGCCGGAATTCCCATGGCCCGTGCGAGTATCGCCGCGTGGGATGATATACCGCCGTGTTCGGTTACGAAACCGACAATCTGCTGTTTTTCGAGTCCGACGGTAAGGCTGGGCGTGAGTTCCCGGGCGACGATAATCCTGTTTTTTCCCCGCTGACATTGCGCTATGCCGGTACAGAGAAACGACGGCGTGACTTCGGAGAGAATGTCCAAAAGCCTTCTCTTGATTTCCCCGATATCGGTCGCGCGTGCCTTGATGTATTCGTTGTCGACGTCCAGCAGCCTCGTTTCGTAGGAATCCAACACCCGTATGACGGCGGCTTCGGCATTCGCCCCTTCATTTTCTATATCGTCGAACATCTCGTCGTGGATGCTGGTGTCCTCGAGGATCATTTTCTGGGCGATAAAGATTTTCGATTCCGCATCACCTATCCGCTTTTTAACATCGACGATGACCCTGGAAAGCTGATCGGCTCCTATTTGTATTGCCTGGATAAGGCGTCCTTTTTCCTTTTTTCTTTCGGATTTATTAACTTTGTAAATTGGGATATTTGCATGGCGATCTTCATTGAAAAGGCAAACTCTCGCAACGGCGACTCCCTCACTGATTTTTATCCCCGCAAGCCGTGTCTCTTCTCCAAATTTGATCATTTGCATAATTGATACGCCCTTACCGGTAAAAAGTCAAGCACTTTTAACAAGAAGGCCCTTCAGGAGTCTGCCGGACTTATCCTGTTTAGTGCATAAATATTCATTCCAAATGTAAATAATGACGGTCTTCCAAATATCCGCATTACTAATATTATCGATAATATTATCGGTATTTTTGTGTATCAAATCACGATCAATAATCACATATTTTCATGATAATATGGTACGGATGAAATTGTTTTGTTATCTTTCTGAATGATTCGCCTTTTTTTGTCACCACATCGGATAGACCGGTCCGGTCCGTATCGATAACGGATACGCAGACTTCCGGGATCGTTCCCGTTATACCCGGCTTCTTTTTTGTTTTTAATAGTGCTGGCGGTGGGAGTCGAACCCACACGTCCCGAAGGACACCAGATTTTGAGTCTGGCACGTCTACCAGTTTCATCACGCCAGCAAAATAACAGTCCAATAGCCTTGAAGACCAAACCGCGTCTACCGGTTTCATCACGCCAGCAAAATAACAGTCCAATAGCCTTGAAGACCAAACCGCGTCTACCGGTTTCATCATCGACAGTTTTTTATATGACAATATTGCTGGCCCTATATTAGTATCTTGAGGTAATATAGTCAAGTAATGCCGATCGATGATCGGTAATTTCCCGCGTCGACCGGTTTCATGAAGCCGTCATTTCCTGTTAAAATCCGCGGGGATTTCTCCCCATCGCTTTGTGTCCCACTTCAGTATTTTATTCCGATATGAGCGGGTACGCAATTTTTCAACCGCCCGCTCAATGAGTCCGCCGAGCGTATTATCTTCGTCAAGCGGCAGTTTTGTCCCGCAGCTTTTTTTCCCGACCCACGAGATGGCGACGCTGGAATCCGAATAGACCGGGCAACCTTTCCCCTGTTTTTCCAGATATTCCAGGGCGTCAACTATGGCGAGAAACTCACCGATATTATTCGTTCCCCGTTCAAACGGTCCGGCTTTGAACAGTTGCTTTCCCGTCTTCGTATATACCCCCCGGTATTCCATTACGCCGGGATTCCCGGAACACGCCGCGTCCACGGCTATACTGTCGAGTACCGGTCGATATCCTTTTTCACATGACCGGGTTTCCGCGTTCGTCACATTATGTGCCGTCCGCCGTATGCCGTGTTGTTTCAGGGCATCCTCGGCTGCTTCCAGAGTATTGAATGATTTGAAACCGGCATTTGCGTAATGGTCGATCTGTTCCTTACACGCCTCCCAGGAATCGAATATACCGATGGTGCGGCCCCGCCAGACCGCATAATATTTTTTTGCCATATACCTTTGCCCCGCTTTCATATATTGTGTTTTTTGTTCGGTCTTGTTCGCGAAACGGATCGTTACACGCCGCCGGCTTGGTACGGACCATTCTATCAATATCGGTACGGTTTGAAAACCATTGTTACGGCAAAAAAGGCCGTCTGTAAAGGCAGCGGTCGGCGCATATCAGTCTATACAAGCCGGTGTACGGGTACTTCATCATTACGGGGTTACGGGAAAAGATCCTTGCACCCCGATTGTCTCACATAAAAAAATGTTGTAGCTTTTCCTTGATGGACGGATTCGACGGGCTTTATAAGGAACTTTACTCGCATTGCATGCTCTGCCCCCGTCAATGCGGTGTGGACAGGCTGAAAGGGGAGAGGGGATTCTGCGGTGAAACATCGGAAATCAGGATTGCCTCCGCGTGCCTGCATTTCGGAGAGGAACCGCCGATTTCAGGAACGGGAGGATCGGGTACCGTCTTTTTTTCCGGTTGTACACTCAGGTGCCGCTTTTGCCAGAATTATCAGATAAGCCGGGAAGGAATGGGCGGGACGGTCACCGCGGATGAACTCTGCGGAATTTTTCTCACGCTTCAGAAAAGGGGAGCCGAGAATATCAATCTCGTCACCGCGACCCATTTTATCCCGGGCGTTATCCGGGCCGTTTTACGGGCAAAGGAGGCGGGACTCCTCATTCCCGTTGTCTGGAATTCTTCCGGATTTGAGGAGACGGACATTCTGAAACTTCTGGATGTTGTAGTCGATATTTATATTCCGGATATGAAGACACTGGATGGGGCGTTTGCACGCCGTTTTTTTTACTCACCCTCATATCCGGAAAAAGCGGTACGGGCAATTTCATTAATGTCCGGTAAAAAAACCCGTTCCATGGAGAACGGGATGTTGAAAAGCGGTCTGGTTATGCGGCATCTTGTCATTCCGGGCGGAATTCCTCAGACACGGGCCGTTTTGGAATGGTATAAAAACAATCTCGAACCGGAGGCGATGCTTTCCCTCATGTTCCAGTTTATTCCGGTCGGCATATCCGATATGAAAGAGAATGAGGCGCCGGATCGATATGTGAATCGGGAAGAATATGAAGAAGTGATGGATATAATCCGGCGCATCGGGATTGATGACGGTTTCATCCAGGATCCTGCGAATGACGGCGACTGGCTGCCTGATTTCGGCAGAAGGAATCCGTTTCCTTCATCATGCGCAATACCGGTCTGGCATTTTTCCGATGATGATAATCTCATCCGGGACCGATAACCGTTCCTTCAAACGGCTTTCCGTTAAGGATATGCTTCACGTTATCGAGGTCGCGGCCGTTTGCAAAAATAACGCGCATGCCGCATGCCGCGGCACGCTTTGCCGCAATCGGGTCAAAGGGGGCGTTTTTCCCCGGTTCCCAGCCCTCCCCGACAATGTGCCTGAAATCTTCCCAGCCGACGGTATCGAGCGGGGTAGCAGCGGGATTTTTTTTCGGATCGTCGGTATAGATTTTTGCGAGATTCGAGAGATTTATCACCTGATCCGCTGAAAATCGCTCTGCAAGGATCACCGCATCGTAATCGGTTGAAAATCCGGGTTTCCAGCCCGCAGCGACAAGGATTTTCCCGTCAAACCGCACAACCGAGGTGGGATCGGTGACGACGTCATTGAGGCAATATACAGAAAAGATTTCTTTCATCAGCGCCGCGTTCAGCCGGGTCGCCGCAATCCCGATCCTGTCCGCCGCATCGTGTTCTCCGGAAGTGACGATCGCTTTGTAGGCACGCTGATATTCACGCGCGGGACTTCCCCCACCGCATACTAAAATGATTTTTCGCGATTCACCACGATCCAGATACGTCGCGACAAGATCGAAAAAAGCCTTGAGAAATTCAATGTCGACCTTCTCCGGCGCGATTATCGATCCGCCCAGAGAGATGATTTTTATATCATTCATACGCACATCCTTGTTATTTTTCCCGTAAAAAGATAGCCGCTTCATAAAAAAATTGTTTACATTGTTATAAATTGGTATATATTAATAATAAGGAGTGTGCAAGGGTTCTGATGAAACTCGATATTACGGAAATATTAAATGAATGGGACTACGATCCTGATAACCATATACGGGTACTCCGGCTCAAGGACGGGAGGGAGATTATTCAGGTGCGGCAGCCACTTGGAATCGAACAATACGAACTCGAAGGTCGTCCGGACGGAAAACATCCGTTCAACAAGGAATCCGTCCTTCGGGAATTTCTCGACAGGCTGGAATACCACAAACTCCTTTTTACTTCGGACGATAATTTTCGTTTGAGCCGTGACGATTTTCTGCTGCTTCAGGATGAAGGAATGCTGTATTACGCACGCTATCTCATCCTCTATCAGATCGGTGATTTTGAAAGAACCGCGAAGGATACCGAACATAACCTCAAAATCTGTGAACTCGTCGATCGGTTTTTGGAAGAAGACGATTACAAGAACGAACTTCTCCAGTACAGGCCGTATATCCTCAGAATGAACGCGCTTTCGAACGCGATGATTCAGATGCAAAAAAAGCTGAAAGGGGTCGCGAAGGAAATACTCAAGTCCGCGATCGATTTTATTCAGAATATTCCCGTGATAGACACACCGACATTTAAAATAGAAAAAAGCAGGGCGCTTGAAACACTCAGAATGACGCTTTTGGAGATTTCCGACAACAGTCTCACCGACGTCGAAAAGCTTCAGATGGATCTTGAAAAGGCGGTTGAATCGGAAAATTATGAAAAAGCCGCCGAAATCAGGGATAAAATAAACAGACTCAAGGGTAAAAAAGAAAGTAATACAGGATAAAACCGATTGACAGTCTCCATCATCCAGATCAATTCCGGTTTGGACAAGCAAAATAATCTCTGCAAGGTGAAACGGTTACTCGAGAGGGCACAAGCATCGCGGCCGGATGTCATCGTTTTACCCGAATATGTCAATTATTTCGGCCCGCTTTCCACAGCGCGCCGGGAGGGGGAAGCGGGGGGTAAAAGCGACTGGTACGCGACATTTTCCGGCTTCGCGGCCGATAATCATGTCGATATCGTAGCCGGCCTTCTGAAACAGACGGAAGATGGGAAAGCGGCGAGTTGTGCGGTTCATTTTCCGAAAGGGGATAAGACCCCTGTGGAATATATGAAAATGCACCTTTTCGATATCGATCTCGGGGACGAGGTCGTGATAAAGGAATCCGCGTTTCTTGCCAGGGGAAAGGCCCCTGTTACCTCAATCGTAAGCGGCATCCCCTCCGGGTTCGCGGTCTGCTACGACCTCCGCTTCCCGGAGCTTTTTCGAAGCCTTACGGTGCGGGGGATACGGGTCGTCTTTCTTCCCGCCGCCTTTACCCATACGACAGGCAGGGCGCACTGGGAACTCCTTGTAAGGGCGCGGGCTGTCGAAAACCAGCTGTTTATCATTGCGGCAAATCAGGTCGGTCCCTCGGGCGCGGGACAATTGTCGTATGGCCACAGTATGATCGTCGATCCCTGGGGCCGGATCACCTCGCGTGCGCCGGGTATTGAACATGATGAAAAAGAATGTATACTGACAGGTGAAATTGATTTTTCGATTCAGGATAACATCCGAAAGGAGTTGCCCTGCCTCGACCACATCCGGCGGGATGTCTTTTCGTTGCAGGCCCATTGCGAATGAGATCCTGTCGGAACCGTTTCTTTTCACGGGCAGGAAAGGAATCAATGATGAAATACAATATCAGCGGGAACAAAACCGGCCGTTATGTTTCCTGCCGGACCGGGGTTTCCTTACTCCTCGTCTTTTTTCTTTTAAACGCCTGTGGAAGTACGCAGGAGAAGGGGACCGGCAGTACAAAAATCTTTTTATGGGAAGTCGAATCGGAGACGACAACCTGCTATCTCCTCGGCTCGATTCATCTGGCGCCGAAGGAAGTCTATCCGCTTGCGGACATTATCGAGCAGGCCTTCGATTATTCGGATATTCTGGTTGTGGAAATCGATGTCACGGCCGCGGCAGCCGGTGAGGACTTCTACGAAAGAACCATGTATCCGCCCGGTGAAACCCTGAAAATGCATATTTCTGAAGAGCTTTACGAACTGACGCGGAAGACGCTCGACGATCTGGGTTTGGGAATCGGATTTTTCAAACTTTTTAAACCATGGGCGGTCGCCATGACCATAGAAACGCTGAAACTGGCTGACAAGGGATATGATCCGGAGCTGGGAATCGATATGTACTTTTTAAAAAAGGCGAGGGGAAACAAGGAGATCAGGGAACTCGAAAGCATCGAGTTTCAGGTCGATCTTTTTGACGGTTTATCCGACGAACTTCAGGAGCAATTCCTTTATTCGACGATTTCCGGACTCGATAACTCGGATGAGGAAATAGATGAATTTTTGGAAGCCTGGAAAACAGGTGATACGGAGCGGCTCGAGACCCTTCTTTTTGAGAGTATGCAGAAAGACCGGGAACTGCTTCCCGTTTATGACAAGCTGCTTCATGAGCGGAACGCAAACATGGTCCAAAAAATCGAGGGATACCTGGAAACCGACCGTGTGTATTTTGTGGTTGTCGGGGCGGCACACCTTATCGGAGAGACGGGGATTGTCCGGCGGCTCGAAGAAAAGGGGTATCGGTGTGTCCAGTTCTGAGGTGAAACTGATATCGGTATTTATTACCCATCCTGTTGTCTCTTGCTGGAACTTTTCGGAAGATAACGCTCGATATCTACAGGACGCCCTTCCCGAAACCCGGATCGTCGTTTGTAAAACAGAGGAGGAGTTTCTTTCCGGACTCTCCGAAACCGAAATCGCCCTTGTCTGGTATTTTAAACAGGAATGGCTAAAGAAAGCCCCGAAGTTGATGTGGATTATCACCCCCGCCGCCGGCAGGGATTATTTTTCCGTCACCCCGCCTCCGGGATTGACAATCGATTATTGTACCTTTCACGGCGAACTCATGGGAGAAACGGTTCTTGCCATGATGCTCGCACAGGTACGGGGAATTCGCGATACGATACGCGCCCAGGAAAAGGAACGCTGGCCCCGTGCAATCGTACAGGAACATATGCGGCCGCTGCGGGGATCACACCTCCTCGTGTGCGGTTTCGGTCATATCGGCAGATGGGTGGGAAGGCTTGCCAAACCATTCGGGATGCGGATTACCGGGATCAATAGAACGAATCTGAATCCTCCTCAATATTTTGAAAAGGGGGATAAGGTCCTGACGCCTGCCGATCTCGATCGAATACTTCCCGAAACGGACCACCTTGTGCTGGCCCTGCCCGGGGGAGCGGAAACCGCCAATATAATCGATAAAAAAAGAATTTCCCTGCTGCCCTCTCATGCGGTAATCTATAATGTGGGCCGCGGTAACGCCATCGATGAAGCGGCATTGCTTTCTGCGCTTTCCAAAAGGTCGATCGAGGCGGCATATCTCGATGTTTTCGGGGAAGAACCCCTCCCGGAAGCCTCTCCCCTCAGGCGGTCGCCCTACATTTTTATTATGCCCCATGCCTCGGCAATTTCGCCGAATTATCTTTCGCTGTTCAGCCGGGAGGTTGTGCTAAAGTACCGGAAGCGGTACCGATGATAACCGGTGTTTTATAGAGGATTGTACGGACGGGTTCGCTCGGTCCGGCCGGAGACCGGATGTCTTTTTTCGAAAATGTTCATCAATCGTTGATATTCTTTTCTGAAAGGCCGTATTTTTCATCACGTTCGACATTGCCGCTCGGTTCGACATGGACGATGATATCGTAGACGTTTTCGAGCCTTTCTTTTATCTTTTCCTCCACGGCGGCGGCGATCGAATGGCCTTCTCTCACTTTAATTTCAGGATGTACCTCGATATCGAGACTGATGATATACATATCGCCGATGCAGCGGATCCGTGTTCTGTGGGGATTCGCCGCACCCGGCACTTCACCGACGGCGGTGAAAATAATATTGTAAAGCGATTCATCCTTGAGACCGTCCATGACTTCCAGACTTGATTCCAGAAATATTTGTATCGCCGATTTTATGATCCAGAGACTAACGAGGATCGCCACAACATAGTCGATCACCGGCATACGAAAGGCGTAGGTGAAAATCAGCCCGGAGAGAACACTCACGGAGATGAAGATATCGTTTCTCATATTCTGCGCGTTTGCCAGAAGCATTGCGCTTCTGTTTTTTTTCCCTTCCCGAAACAGGATGACGGCGAGGGTGGTTTTGCCCGCTATCGAAATCAGGGTAACGACAAGGGCGAGTATCCCCGGTATTTCACGGACCTTGCCTTCCAGTATGCCGGTGACGGTGGTGATAATAAGCTGGACACCGATAAAAAAAATGATAAAGGCGACAATTTTGGTGGCGACCGCTTCCGCGCGGCGATGCCCGTACGGATGCCGTACATCCGGGGGTTTTGAAATAATCTGTGCGGCAATCATCGTAACAAACGATGTGATGATATCGGTGGCACTGTCGATACCGTCTCCGGTGACGGCGAGGCTTCCGGAAAAGAGACCGGCGGCAATCTTGCTCACCGAAAGGAGTGCGTTTCCCGCTACCGCGATTAAAGATGTCCTGTATATGGCGCGCGCCCGTTGCCGGTCAAGCATCACCGATTATCGTCCTTTAAAAGTATTTGAGAAATTCAATTATAATCAAAAAAGATGGTCCGGCAAGGTTTATTTTCCACTTTTTTCGGGGCATTTCCCGCACTTGTGTGAAACCGGATTAAGATGGTATAGTATAATAGTAAATGAAGCTGGAAAATGTTGAGACAGATGAGGGGGACAAAATATGTGTGGTATCATCGGTTACTGCGGTCCTAAAAACGCGACTCAGGTGCTTGTCGAGGGATTGAAGCGGCTCGAATACCGGGGCTATGATTCAGCCGGTATAGCAATCGGGAAAGAGGGGCACCTTGATGTGGTCAAAACAAAGGGAAAGATAAAGGACCTTAATTCCATCATTCCGGCCAGGTTGAACGGGCATTTCGGCATAGGTCATACACGGTGGGCAACCCATGGCGGCGTCAACAATATCAACGCCCATCCGCACGTCGATTGCAGCGGGAAAATATCGATCGTCCACAACGGAATCATCGAAAACTACGAAAGTCTGAAAGGGATGCTCTCGACCGAAGGCCATACCTTTATTACGGAAACGGATTCCGAAGTCATCGCCCACCTTATCGAGAAATATTACTCGGGTGATCTCGAAAAGGCGGTGAAGCAGGCGATTCCCCTTCTCAAGGGGACATATGGTATCGTCTGCATTCACGCGGACGAGCCGCAGAGAATCATCGGGGCGCGGAACGGATCCCCCCTGGTCGTCGGGGTCGGCGAGAATGAAATGTTCGTCGCATCCGATGTCACCGCCATTATCGCGCATACGAAACAGGCGGTCTATCTCGAAGATTGGGAGGTTGTTTCGCTTACCCCCGAGGGATTTTTGACGACTGATATAAACAACAGGGAAATAGCAAAGGACATCGAACAGATAAGCTGGGAACTCCAGGAAATCGAAAAGAACGGGTTTCCCTGTTTCATGGAAAAGGAAATTTTCGAACAGCCCGAATCCGTCAAACGGGCAATGAGCGGGAGGATCGATTTTGAACAGGCCACGGCCCATCTCGGGGGATTGAATCTATCCACAAAGGAACTCATCAATATCGAACGTATAAAAATAATCGCGGCCGGCACTTCTTATCATGCGGGAATGGTCGGAGCGTACCTGCTCGAGTCCATACCTCGGATACCGGCAATCGCGGAACTCGCTTCCGAAGTCCGGTACCGGAATCCGATCATCGAACGGAATACCCTTTATTTTGCCGTATCGCAGTCCGGAGAGACCACGGACACCCTGTGCGCGATGAAGGAGCTCCAGCGGAAGGGGGCGACGGTGCTCGGGATCTGTAATGTCGTCGGTTCGAGTATCGCCCGCGATTCGGACGGCGGCGTGTATATCCACTCGGGTCCTGAAATCGCTGTAGCTTCGACAAAGGCCTTTACCTCCCAGATCACGGTGTTTTACCTTTTCTCTCTCCTCATGGCTCGCATGAGGGATCTATCCTACAGAACCGGTTTGATGTATATCGAAGACATTCAGGGGATTCCTTCGAAGATCGAGTGGATCCTCCGGTCGCGAAAAAAAATACAGGCGATGGCAAAAAAATACGCCCATTACAAGGATTTTCTTTTTCTCGGCAGGGGAATCAATTATCCGGTTGCTTTAGAAGGGGCACTTAAACTGAAGGAAATCTCCTATATTCATGCGGAAGGGTACAGCGCGGCGGAAATAAAACACGGTCCGATCGCGCTTATCAACGAAGAAACCCCGAGTATCTTTCTTGTCCCCGACGATAATCTGCGGGAAAAAATAATTTCAAACATGAAGGAGGTAAAGGCCAGAAACGGAAAGGTGATAGCGATTTGTGTCGAAGGCGACGAGATGATAAAAAACATCGCGGACGAGACCATCGAGGTGCCGCGTGTGCACGAACTCTTTTATCCCTTTATCATGGTGATACCCCTTCAGCTTTTTGCCTATTATTGCGCGCTCGAACTCGGCAGGGATGTCGATCAGCCGAGAAATCTGGCAAAAAGCGTGACGGTCGAATAAACCGTCTCACCGATATCCGGACTTGATTGTCGAATCGTTCATATCATATCGCTTGAGACGGATGTTTTTCTTAAGCGCTTACCCCGTTTTGATTTTCAGGCAGACAGTGCAGCCCTCAATATGGACACGGTTTTTCCCCTCCCGCCTCCACATCCTGCCGATGAGATATGCGCCGGCGTGGATCTGCCTTTTACAAACCGGACACTTTTTTTTCACGGTTGCTTTCTCGCCGTGACAGAACCGGCATCCGTAGAGATAGACTCTTTTTTCATCCTTTTTTCCGGGCCATGATTCCGTCCGGATTCGTTCTCCGGGCAAAAGCCATGATTGACAAAGCGGGCATTTCATTTTCCGCTTCCGGTCCATTGTCCGCGGCACCGGATGTTTCATGACATACGTGATGACCAAGCCGGTGATACAGATAAGGATTATTCCGATAATGACTAAAACCGGTAGATTGATTGCTACTCCTTCATGAATATTTCTTGTTTCCACGGGCTCCTCTTTGCGGCTTGCCCCTGGTCCCATGAAGAAACTTTCCTTCGTTCATCATTATATTCTTTATCGATTCTTTTGGAAAAGATGAAGGTTTTTTACCTTTAAGCCGTGTCTTTTTCTTCATTTTTTTTGCTCCCGGCCGGCTGGTTCCTTTCTCACTGATAGTATAGCCGTGATACCGTGGTTTCGCAAATTTTTTTTAAAATTTCCCGGAATTCCCTCAAATTTATGGGAATTTCAAACGAAATTAAAGTACAGTCACATTAATAAAAAAATGAATTTTACTTGACTGATTTCACTGAAAGGGACAAAATGAATCCATGGGTGGATAAAAATGGTAGTATTATGTGCAAATTTGATAAAAAAAATGTTAAGTTTATATAAAGTTTTTCCGATATATAAGATGAAAGGAAGGGTTCTATAATGACCATCGAGAGAATAAACGTACCTGATCCAATCTCCAAATACAATAAAGTCGATAACGCTGCAAAGACCAAGAAGACTCACAACAAAGACTCCATCAATCTCTCCGAAGAGGCAAAATCAAAAGCAGAGGTCTATAATGCAACAGAACTTGCAAAAACATCACCTGCGGTACGGAAAGATCGGGTAGAAGAGGTAAAAAAGAAACTCGAAGATCCTTCTTACATCAACGACAGGGTGATAGAGGCCGTTGCAGACGAAATAATGAAATATTTTGAAATATAGTCGTCAATAATGTGATAATGTCAGGAAAACTGATGGATAATGTAAAGGCGGAGAAGCTTGATACCTTCTCCGCTTTTTCTTTTTAAGGAGCCGTAAAATTGTCGGATTTGTACCTTCATATTCCGTCAAAGGTTGTTTTGGGCGTTGATACGATACACCGTATCGGGGGTCTTGTTTCGGAGATTGCCGAACGGGTCCTCATCGTGACCGAAGCAATTCTCTATGAAAACAATACCATTCAGCGCGTGCAGGAAATACTCGAGAACAAGGGGATCAAGCATATTACCTTCGATGAGGTAGTTCCCAACTCGACAAGCGTTGTGGCCGAGAATGGCGTCAGCTTGGCGAGGGTTTCTCACGCGGATGCGGTTATCGGCCTCGGAGGAATAAAAACACTCTGTACGGCGAAATGTATTGCCATGACATCCCCCACGGGCAGGAGTATCGATCAATTTCTGCTGGGATTTAAACCGGCGGGGGAACCACTCCCCTATATCGAAGTACCGACAACATGCAGGAATCCCTTTATGCTGACGGACGAATATCTCCTGGTCGACGCACGGGACAGGAAGGGGATCATCGGAGTGACGCAACCGGACATCACGAGACTCGTAATCATCGATCCGGAATTGAGCAGTTCCCTTCCCCTTAAATATACGGGCACGACCGTTCTCTCGACCCTTCTGCTTGCTATCGAGGGTTATCTTTCGGATAAAAGCACTTTTTTCTCCGACCTCGTTTTCAGAAAAGCGATCGATACCCTCAATTCGTTTATCCCCTTGCTGGTCGAGCATCCGGAAGACGGTACGCACCGTGTCCATGCAGCGACGGCGGGCTTTCTTGTCGCGATGGGACTCACCCACGTCCGTGCGGGAATCGGGACGGCGCTTTCCTATGCCCTGAATGCGCGCCTTTTAGTGCCCAAGTCCTGGGTCTCTTCGATCCTCCTGCCCTACGTCCTCGAGTTTCATGCCGCAACAAGCGAAGAAAAACTCGCGCGTATCGCGATTCTCCTGGGAGAATCGACCGAAGGACTATCGCCCCACGATGCGGTAAAAAAGGCTGTTGGCGGGGTGCGCAGGCTGCTTGCCTTTCTTAAAATACCTTCCCGGTTGAGGGATTTCGATGTGAGTCTCGAAGATATGTCCGGTGTGATCGAGACGGCATGTTCCTTCAGGATGATCAGTGAAGTTTCGCGGGAAGTAAAGCCCGATGAAATTTATGACATCATCAAGGCCGCATATTGAACGGGGACGCCGATGTTTACATTGAAGAAACTCATACGGCTGCCGTATAAAACAAGACTGAGGAAACTTGTCATGATTCTCAAACAGGCGGAAGTGGAAGTTTCGCGGGGAGAAATCATCGATTTTCCGTATATCGGGGAAATTCTCACCGGCTGTGAACCCCATTTCCCGCCCGAGCTTTCCGGATATATCAGGGAACATATTACTGATATCGAGACGCCAGGGAAGGAAAGGCGATTTTTGAATACCGTTCGTCATATCCTTCTCTCCCTCCTTGGCAGCGAACCCGTCGAATGGGATTTTATACTTCCGGAAACCGGTGCTCTCGATCCGGAAAAACGGATCGTTTTTCCGGCAAGCGTTTTTCTCGAGGATCTTCGTTCTCCTTTTAATGTGGGCGCGATATTCAGGTCCGCCGAAGCATTCGGCGTCTCCCGGATCTATCTGACCGCAATAACACCCTCTCCCGAACATAAAAAGGCGTTGAGAACATCGCGCGGCTGTTCGGATGTCGTACCGTGGACCCGAGGCTCACTGGATTCGATTTCCACACCCGAAGGTATCTTTGCTCTCGAACTCGGCGGAACACCGATACATTCCTTTCGTTTCCCGGAGACCGGCTGTGTTCTTATCGGGTCGGAAGAATTGGGATTGAGTCCCGAAGCCCTCGCGCTTGCCGACAGCGGTTGCGGCCGTGTTTCGATCCCGCTCGGCGGCGCGAAACGGTCCCTGAATGTCTCCGTCGCTTTCGGGATACTCATGTTTTACTGGTATTCCACTCATTCAGGTTCTTTTAAGTGATTCATGAGCGGCGGTAACAGAATATCGGCCTTTTTTGCCGTAAATCAGGGAAACAATTCAATTTTTTTTGCTCGATTTCATGATATCGATAAATTTCAACAAAAATCATTCCAATGCTTGAAAACGTGAAATAATTTTATTATTTTTTTAATGAAAGCAAATAAAAAAAGTTTAATAAAGACGTTTATGTAATGAGAAGGGATAAGAGAAATGAAAAGGAATATTTCACTTAAGTATTTGAAGCAATATCTGTCCGACTTTCTTTGGAAACTTCAGGAAACATTGAATGACGATCCCGCTTTTCAGGATTACCGTTCGTTTATTTTCCGGACGGAGCTGGACAATGTATTGACCTATATGGAAAAAAAACTGTCCGGTGAAAGCGATCTGAATGAAGTAAGGGAAGCTCTCAGATATATTCTGAATGCGGATGATTTCGATTATGTTTCTCTCCTCAGGGAAACCGCTCGTCTTACGTTTCTGAGACAGGACGAGGCAAGGGATCTCCTCTCCTATATCTGGAGATACATCTTCGAAGACAGCTTCGAATATCCGCCCGGCCTTTCCTGTAATGACTTCGTTTTGGATGAGCAATTGCCGGAAAAAAAGATCGATATTACCACGATTATCACCCAGAAAAAATGGCACCATGCGACCGAACAGATTTCATGGGATACCCAGATATTTTTCGACAAGGACGGAACGGGCACACTCTGTTATATTCATCTCAAAAACGCCAATCATATTCTTTTTAATTTCAGGTATAAAATAAAAAAGAATGAATATACGGGAAACTCCCTAATCATGATTCACTTTCCCGATCTCAATGTCGCGTTCGAACTTGCGATCAAGGTAATCAAGGCGATGAAGCGGATATACAGGCGGCCGAAAAACGGTTCGAAAAACGGCACCAACGGCCATAATACGGTGATCAAGCTTTCGGACAATCCTTTTTTTCTCACACAGGATTTTCTTCAACGGAGAAATCATTTTCCTCAGGAAACGGTCTTTTACCAGTTGTGACCGGCGGTTTTTCAGGGAAAATTCGTTACTCGGCGGGATAACGGTGGCGTGTCCCGTCGTAATCTTCGATCGCATACCATTGGTTACCGGCACGCTCAACGGTAACGTGCGGAAGCATCACCTTTCCGCCGCCTCCGGGAAGATCCACGGCGTAAAAGGGGAGGGCTATTCCCGAAAGCGACGATGAAAGCCGTTTGTACAATGAAAGTCCTTTTGAAAGCGGGAGACGGAAATGGGAGGTGCCTGCCGCGAGATCCCCCTGAAAAAGATAATACGGCTTGACCGGGAGGCAGGCAAGCCCATTGAAGAGAAGGGTGAGTTCCTCCACGCTATCGTTAACCCCCATTAACAGAACACTCTGGTTCAGTACGGGAAAGCCGGATGAGATCAGCCGGGAAACCGCCTGCCTGCTCTGACCGGTAATTTCCCGGCTGTGATTGAACTGTGTCACGAACCAGAGGGGGCCCCTTTTTTTTAACTCACGGCACAACACCGTTGTGATTCGCTGGGGGAGAACGACCGGGACACGGGTGCATATTCGTATAAGCAGGTGCCGTTTCAGGGAACGGATCGCATCGAGAATCTCCAGGATGACGCCATCATCGAGGACAAGGGGATCTCCCCCCGAAACGAGCAGTTCGCCGATTTCCGTGTTTGCGGAAAGAAAGGCGAGCGCCTCTTCGAGTCCGTTACGATCGATTGTCTTGCGGCCTGTGGCGGCGAACCCCCGTCGATAGCAATGCCGGCAATAGACGGCGCAGAGATTGGTGACACGCAGGACAGCCCTGTTCGTATACCGGCGGATTAGCGAAGGGACTGCTTCGAATTTTTTTTCAGCGAGGGGGTCTTGTGATTCATATTCCTTTACCTCAAACTCCTTTGAAGAAGGAAGAAACTGCTTTCGTATCGGGTCCGCCGGATCGAGCGGGTCGGCGAGTTTGAGATAATACGGCGTTACGGCAACGGGAAGGATTACGCGGCCCTCAGTCCGTTCGAAAAAAAGTCTTTCATCCTCACGAAGGGTGAAATGCGCCGAAAAATCTTCCGCTACGGTTTTTCTGTGTACAAGCTGCCAGTGCCAGTCGGATGCATCCATGATAAGGAAATAGTACTACAGGCGGGCGCCTCTTTCAACCGGGACAATATAATCGTTGAGGTGATGCGTCGGTTGCATGATAAAGGAAAACGGTCACTGTACAAAAAACCGTATTTATTTTACCATAATGCCTGACGCGCAAGCAGGAGGAATCCTATGATACTGAAATCCCTTTTGGGGGGCAGACTCGTTATTGAAACCGGCGATATCACGGATAAGGCCGTCGATGCGATCGTCAATGCGGCGAACTCTTCGCTCATGGGCGGCGGCGGTGTCGACGGGGCGATTCACAGGCGCGGCGGTCATGCGATTCTGGAAGAATGCAAAAAAATACGTGCAACCGCATACCCCGATGGTCTTCCCCCCGGTATGGCGGTCCTTACGGGAGGGGGAGACCTTCCCGCTTCCCATGTCATCCATACGGTCGGGCCCGTGTGGCACGGGGGCGGCAAAGGGGAACCGGAAGTCCTTGCCGGGGCATATACAAGTTGTCTTGCAATCGCATCCGGGATGAAGATGAACGTTATCGCGTTCCCGTCGATTTCCACAGGTGTATACGGCTATCCAAAGGAAAAAGCGGCGGTTTTAGTCTATGGGGTCATCAAGGATTTTCTGACCTCCAACGATAAACCGGAAAAAGTCTGTCTCGTCTTTTTTTCACCGGACGATGCCGATATTTTTTTATCGAATATACGCTAAAAAGGGGGAATCCGATTGCTGCTTAACTGGAAGGAAATCGACCTTATACTTTCCGAACTCTCTCTTGAAGGAAGTATCATTCAACAGGTACACCAGCCCGTTCATTCGGTTATTCTCTTTGATCTTTACCGGCCCCGCGACAGTCTTACCCTTTATGTTTCATTATCGCCTTCCTCATGCCGGATACATTCGGCCGAAAGAAAGTTTACGAATCCCAAAAAAATACAGCGTTTCGCGGGATTGCTCCGTTCTTATGTGAAGGGGGGGAGGATAATGCGGGCGTATCAAATCGGATGCGAACGGATTGTCAAGCTGGAAGTAAGGAAAGAAGAGCGGGATACCCTCATCTGGATCCGGTTGTGGGGAGGGGCGGCGAATATGATCGTCACCGAGGAAAACGGAACAATCCTCGATGCCTGTTACCGGCGGCCGAAACGGGGGGAAATATCAGGGGGTTTCTATAATCCGGAAAAAAACCGGGATATAAAACCCGGGGTGGAAAAGGGAGAGAAATACCGTATCAGGGAACTACCCGGAGAGGGCCCGTTCAATAAAAAAATCGGAGATTATTTTTTCAGTCAGGAAGATGGGGACAGGAAGAAAAAGCTTTACGATTCCATAACCCACGCATTAAACGAGAACGAGTCGTATCTTTGTGCCCTGTATGAGAAAACAGTGAAACAAATAGCCGAATACGACAATTTCGAACGTTTCAGGGAAATGGGGGATATAGTTGCGAGTAATCTTCATAATATCGGCAAGGGAGACAAATGGCTCGAAACGTATGATTTTTTCAGCAACAATAAAATGATAGCTATCGAACTGAACCCCACCCTTTCTCCACAGGACAATGCAAAGCGATATTATGATAAATACAAAAAGGCAAAAAGCGCTTTACGATCTCTGGAGCAGCGGGAAAAAAGACTTAAAAGGGAACTGGATGCCGTCAGGAAAAAGAGGGCCCTTCTTCAGCATGACGACAGCCTCGAAACCCTCTCGTCTCTGAAACGAACGTTCCGTAAGAAACCGCAAAAAACGCCTTCGCCGGGGCGCCCCGGTCTCGCTTTTTTTTCAGGTGATTTCCAGATAATCGTGGGTAAAACCGGCAGGGAAAATGATCTTTTATTGAGAAAGTATGTTCGCGGGAACGATTACTGGTTCCATATCCGTGATTATCCGGGTGCCTATGTTTTTGTCAGATCGAAAACGGGCAGAAGCATCCCCCTTCAGACAATGCTCGATGCGGGGAATCTCGCCGTGTTTTACAGCAAGGGGAAGGAATCCGGGAAAGGGGATGTTTATTATACCCGCGTGAAATACCTGCATCGTGTCAAAAAGGGAAAGGTGGGAATGGTCATTCCGACACAGGAAAAGAATCTCTACGTCGTTCTTGATATGAGACGGATTGAAAAGTTAAAAAAATTGAAACCTCTATATTGATTTCTCGGGTTCAATCAATAATAATCTTACTATATGGCTAAGAAATCTCAGGCAGAGGGGAAAATACGGGGTTCAATCGTTAACGGGATATTTTATCCTTCGGAAGAAGATAAGCTTCGATCGCTTCTCGAAAAGCTTCTGAATGAATCACCGGAGAAACCGGGAAATGCTTTTGCCATTGTTTCACCGCATGCCGGTTATTCCTATGCGGGAGGCATCATCGCTTCCGCCTTTAAATCCGCCCTGAAACGGACGATAAAATACATCGTAATCATTGCACCGATTCATAATAATCCTTCCAACGGAATCTTTCTGCCCGAATCCAAGTTTTTTCTTACACCGATCGGTTCGATCCCGGTGAATCAGGAAATGGTGGAGGAAATGCATTCGTGCAGCACGGAGATTCTCTGCAAGGATCTCCCCCATCTGGAGGAACACTGTATTGAAGTGCAGCTTCCATTTATTCGGCATCTTTTCCCCCAGGCATCGATTATTCCGGTGCTGCTGGGTAACTCGGCCATGCGCAATATAAAAATGCTCAGCAACGCCCTCCAATTGACATTCTCTCCGCACTATATGCATACATTGTTCGTCATAACGGCAAACATGAGCGGTTATATCAGGGAAGAGGACGCGGACAGGGAAACGGAGCTTCTCATCTCGCTTATCATCGAGAAAAACTGGAAAGGTATTGTTGCTCAGAAAGAAAACAAAACACTGAGTTCATGCGGAGCGGGATGTATCGCCTCGATCCTGTCTTTCAACAATGTCAATTACCGGCTCAGGGTGATCGAACAGAACAGCTCGCTGAGTATCGAACAAAACAGGAAAAAAAAGGTGAACTACGCGTCGATCGCTATATATAACGAGGAAAACGATGGAGTTTAATCTGACGGACGAGGAAAAAAGAATTCTCCTTGTTGTGGCCCGGACATCGATCCTGCATCATTTTACAGGGGAGATATCCGATTATCCTGAACCCACGCCGGCCCTTCTCGAACCCTGCGGGGCGTTCGTTACCCTTCACAAGAAGGGAAGGCTGCGGGGCTGTATCGGATATGTCGTTGCCGTCAAACCCCTTTTTGTCACGGTCAAGGATGTCGCTGCCTCGAGTGCGTTCAGTGACCCGCGGTTTCCTCCCGTGACCAAAGACGAAACCGGCAGTCTCGAAATCGAAATATCGGTCCTGTCGCCGCTTCGAAAGATAGACGATGTCGATGAAATAGAAGTCGGCAAACACGGGATAATGATCAGGAGGGGATTCGCTTCGGGTTTGCTTCTGCCCCAGGTAGCGACGGACAACAACTGGGATCTTTCCACCTTTCTCTCCCATACCTGCATGAAGGCGGGGCTTACCGGTGACTGCTGGAAGCAGCCGGATACGTCGATCGAAATATTTTCAGCCTCCGTTTTCAACGAAAAGGAGTTCGGGCTTCCCTGATAAACGGGCCGTTACCCGTTTTTTCAATCTACGGACATATTATTCGTACGGAGGGGAAATAATAGCCGATTCTTTTTGCATCTCTCGTGATCAGTTCCAGCGACATTACCGCCGCGTGGGCCCCGATAAAGAAATCAGGCAGCGTGGTCGTTTTGACGCCTTTTCCCCTTCGATATTGCATGAAAGCCTTTCCTGCGAGAAAGAGGGCCTCCTTTGGAATTTCGATCAACCGGAATCCGCATTCGAAAACGGTCTTTTCCAGATCTTCGATCCGGTCGAACCCGATGGATATTTCCGTGTAAATGACCGGATTGATACACAACAGATGGTCCCGCGAATACCCGTCGAGTACACCGGCGGACCAGTCGAACCATACCGGATCGTTTTCAAAAATATCGAGAATCACATTCGAATCGACCAGAATTTGCTTCACCGTTCCCCCCTGGTAAGCGCCATGATGTCGTCGGTCGACATTTTGACGGTCGCGATACCCCTGAATTTTTCGAATCTGTTTTGTTTGTTTTCCGGGTTTTTGATTATTTCGATATATATTTTTCCCTTGTCATCGAAAAACTCGACCTCGACATTTTCATTTATGCCGTATTTTTCCCGCAAAGCGAGCGGAATGGTTACCTGTCCTTTGGATGTCACGCGCATTATTCACTCCTTCAAGTAATACTCTTACCAGTAAGAATAATACTTTTAATCTACATTTTCAAGAGGAAAAATGTATAAAAGGGAGAAATTGGTGAAATATGAAGCGTATAATTCCACATGAATGATCAATTTTTTAGTAAGCGCTGCCTGTTGCTGTATTATATTTTCCTGACAACTTGACAAGTTTGTCTGATCGGTGTACCTTTATTATATGAAAACAATGCCCGTCGGCAAATTAAAAAGCCATTTCTCCGAGGTGATCGAGGCTGTGAAAAACGGCGAGCACATCGTGATATCGTATGGAAAAAAGAAAAAAAAGATAGCGGTTATCATTCCCTTCTCTCAATTTGCGGGTGAGAATGGTATCAAACCAGGCATTCTCAGGGAGAAAGCGGCCTGCGCCTTTTCCGATGATTTTGAAATGACACCTGAAGAGCTGGCGGGTGAATGAATTACCTCGTTGATACCCATTACCTCCTCTGGGCGCTTATCGAGCCTTCCGGAATCAGCACATCCGTCATGGAAATCCTCACGGATACCCGGACGGTTGCTTTCGCGAGCAAAATCAGTTTCTGGGAAATAGCGCTCAAGTACTCGATCGGCAAGCTCAGGCTCGAAGGGACGACCCCCGAAGAAATTCTCGATGCCGCATCCGCTGCGGGGTTTCGTATTTTCGACATAAGCGGCGAGGATCTCGCGGCGTCCCACCGTCTTCCGTTTATCGCGGACCACAAAGATCCCTTTGACAGGCTTATCGTGTGGCAGTGCATACGAAACGATATGACGCTTTTAACCGCGGACAGGCGGCTTGAGGGATACAAGCCGCACGGGTTGAAAATCGTCATATAAAACGGCAATTACCGCGGGGGTTGTGCGGGCAGGTACGAAATGTTCATTTTCTTACTATATCCTTTCTTCCCCCCGCAAAGCCTGTTGAATGAAATCCCCGCATGGGGTACTATGACGGCATGAACAACATAAAGGAAATTATCGCGGACGCCCTTCCCCGCCCGATTCTGGTAAACGGAAAAACATTTCTGGGGGTACCCACCGGGGTCCGGGGGAGCAGCTTCATGCTTACGAAATTGAGCAACATGAAGCATTCGCCCGGCATGATCGTCCGCGGGCTCCAGATCATCGACTGGAAGTTTACCGGCTTTACCAGGGTGGGGGAGGAGACCTTCCTCTACGGTCCTGAAGAAAAGGGGATCCTCCTCGCGGACCTGCTCGATGCGTCCCCGAAAGATCTCCTGCCCCTGCTCGAAAAACTCGTTGGCGCCTTTAACCTGTTAAAGGAGAGAACGCTTCCCCTCTTCAGAATATACCTGCATTCGGTCGTGTTTTTAAACGACGGGGGCGTCCTTTTTCTGCCGCCCGATATCATGAAAGAGATCACCGACATCCGGAACCGCAGGGAGAAAATATATCTAAAAACGATCGTCACCCATCCGGACCTGCGGGGGGAACAGAGTATTTCATTTTGTACGGCCGTGCTGCTGTATCACTCGTTGACAGGCCTCTTCCCGTTCCACGCGGAAGAAGAGGAAGAGATACACAACCGGATGAGGAACCTCGACGTCACCACGCCGAAGGCGGCCGTTCCCTCATTGAGAGACGACGTGGCTGCGATGATCGGTCTCGCGCTGGACAGAAAAAGCGTACGGCCGCCGTCACTCGACGAGTGGATGGAATCGTTCGAAAAATGGTCGAAGGAGGGGTTCGAACGGCAGTTGTCGGATGAGGAATTAAAGCGGGTGACGGAAGAAGTACGAATGGAAAAAATGCGGTATACCGCATCGTATCGGAGGAAAATATTCTGGCAGAAGAACTTCAGAATGATTCTTGGAATCGGCATCGTTTCCCTGGTCGCTTTCGTCTTTCTTGGCTCGATCGTCCACAATATTTTTTTCAGAACCAGGGCCACGAATGGGATGAGTCCAAAGGAAGTGGTGGAGGCATACTACCGGAGCATCAATAACCTCGATCCATTGACCCTCGGTGATTGTGTGGTCGGGAATGCGGGAAAGGACAATGTCGAAGTGGTGACAAACCTTTACGTGATCACGCGCCAGCGGCTTGCTTATGAAAAGACAAGTTTTTATATATCCGCCGATGAATGGGACAAAAAGGGGAGGCCTGAACTCCGGCCGTATACCATTCTTCACGGCGTGGCGCGGCTCGAGATTTCGGAACTCCATGGGGAACCGGATCCCGCTTTTCTCGCGTCCTACGAGCGGTGGCACACTGAATCCGAAGATGCGGGGAGCCCCGGTTCGAGCGCCGGAATCGAGTATTTCGGCATGAAAGTCAAAGAAAGGCTTTATCTCCGCCTGAACCGGGGCGACTGGGTGATATTCAACATCGATGTGATCGAAGAGACGTCGCTTGAACGGCAATAACCTTTTACTTGATAGCTGCGGATAAATAAATTATACTTTTTCCTGTGGATATCGACGGGGTGTCCCGTAAAAATTTTTTATTTTCAAATATAATAGGAGGAAAATATGAACAAAAAAAGCATTTCTTTGGCGATTGTTGTGATAATTGCTTTCCTTGCTTTTGTTTCATGCGAATCCGACGGTGACGGTTCAGGCGACGGTTATACGGTCGTCTTCGATTTTATCAATATCGCCGATCTTGACGGTGCCGGCGCTCATGACGGTGAAACCATCTATGCGAAACTGACGACAAGCGATTGTATGGCGGAGGCGGTCGTATGGGGAAGCGCCGTCATCTCCGGCGATGCGGCATCGATGACATTGGAGGATATTCCCGAGGGGACTTATATCGGGTGCGGATTTATCGATGTCAATGGAAACGCTTCGGGCGGCGGGGACTCGATACCTGATACGGGAGATTATGCCGGAGATTCGGGCGATACGAATATTTCCATTACGGAAGACGATAACGTTAATATAGATGTCAGCGGCTGGAGTGTAATACCTCCAGGTTGATGCCGACAACGGCCGGTTGATATGCCTCGATATATCAAGCGGAAGCGTTTCCCGATGAAAGTCTTTTTTCTCACTCCCTGACATCCGAATCGAAATAGGGGGTGATATGCGTCTTCTTCCGGCGGTAGCCTGTCGGTGAAAGCCCTTCCTTTTTTCTGAACACATGGCTGAAGTAGTTCGAATCATTGTAGCCCACCCGAAAGGCGATATCGATGATATCGAGGGAGGTGTTCCGAAGGAGGTTCTTCGCTTTTTCGATTCTCACTGAAGTGACATAATCGATGAATGAAATCCCCGTTTCATCCTTGAACATATGACTCATGTAATAGTCGCTGACACAGGCCGTCCGCGCGATATCCGCGAGTTTTATTTCCTGATCGAAATGCGAATGGATATACTCCTTTGCCTCTTCGACGATTTCCTGCCGGGACCTGCCGCCGCCTTTCGATTTTCGTTTCAGTTCGACATTTTCCATCTCGATGTCGACGATGTAGTTGACGATATTGAAAAGCATTTCCGAACCCGCTTCGATCGTTTTCATATCTTTTACCGGAAGCCGGTGGAACGCATCGAGAAGGATATCTTTCTTGTCGTTGACTTCGGGAAGCCCGATGAAGCGGTCGAACCGGTCCATGTTCATTTCCCCGACTCTGGTCTGCCCGGTAAGAATGGCGCCCACGTACCTGTCGCGGATAATAATCGGGATAACGATATCGATGAGGCCGGCATGACATTGATAGATATAAGGGCGTTTGAGGGCCGCTGCCTTCGCGCAGCCCTCCCGGTCGGATTCCCTGCAGCACCTGCGCATGGACGATTTTCCCAGGATCAGACAGAACTCACGCGAACCCCGCGGCGCGGTAATCATCTTTCCCCGCTCATCGACAAGGGTCGAGGACAGTCCGGTCAACAGTTCGAATTCGTCGAGAAACTGCTGTAATATGCTGATATTGAGAACGCGCTGTAATGAAATAATCCGGTTTTCTTCCATGTTCAGCTCAATGTATAGCGATGTATCCGTCATGGCGGCCGCCGTTGCCTGAAAGATACTTTCCGTTGCCTGAAAGATACTTTCCGTTGCCTGAAAGATACTTTCCGTTGCCTGAAAGATACTTTCCG